>JAITVC010000269.1 GCA_031286005.1 Bacteroidales bacterium | reverse complement strand
AATTCGGTTTTGCACGCTGAATTTCCGGTGAACAAAGTTCATGCTATGGATACATCCAAACTTCCAACGGCCGAACAAACGTTGTTGCTCATGCGCAAACGTCGCTCCAACCGGGCATTTTCGACCAATCCGGTTCCGGAAGACTACTTGTCGCAGATTCTCGAAGCCGCTCATCGTGCACCAACAGCAAGTAATCTGCAACAAGTGAGTTTCACGCTGATTACAGACCCTGAAAAATTAAAATTAGTTACCGAGTTTACGATTAACACGTTTCTTTCATCGTTAAAGTGGGTGGATAATGCGGTTTGTAGGCCGTTTTTGAAACGCTTTGCGCCATCTATTTATAATTACATTCCGATTATCCGAAATGCGGATAAGTTATACCGAGAAAAAGGTAAGAACAATATTTTGCGAGGTGCCACTTCCCTACTCTTTATTCATGCTCCGAAAGAATTGCCGTTTGGTTGTGAAGACTGCAATTTGGCCTATCAAAATGCGTCGTTGATGGCCGAAAGTTTGGGCGTGTCGCAATTCTACACCGGTTTTGTACTTCGTGCCACACGACAAAAACGTGGTAAGTTGGAAGAATCGCTTGGCATCAACGGCCGAATCTACGCAGGCTTGGCGATGGGCATGCCGTTGTTTGAATGTATGAATTATATTGATAAAAAAGACCTAAACATAAATTACCTATGAAAACGAAAGAAGAAATCGTAAAGAACTGGCTGCCTCGCTATACCGGTGCGCAATTAGAAGAATTTGGCGAATATATTATTTTGGTCAATTTTCATGAATATGTAAGCCGTTTTGCAGAGAAATACGGCGTTGACATTCACGGTACAGGAAAGGCTATGCAATGCGCCACGCACGAGAATATTACGATTATCAATTTTGGAATGGGCAGTCCGAATGCCGCCACAGTGATGGATTTGCTGAGCGCTATTCATCCAAAAGCGGTCTTATTTCTGGGCAAATGCGGCGGTTTGAAGAAAAGTTTGGTTGGCGATTTTATTCTTCCGATTGCGGCTATTCGGGGCGAGGGAACGTCTAATGACTATTTTCCGAAGGAAGTGCCTGCATTGCCTGCATTTAGTTTGCAAAAAGCGGTTTCGACAACCATTCGCGACCATGGCAAAGATTATTGGACGGGTACGATTTATACCACCAACCGCCGTGTGTGGGAACACGACGATGCTTTTAAAGATTACTTGCTCTCCATCAAATGCATCGGCATTGATATGGAAACCGCCACTATTTTGATTACCGGTTTTGCCAATCAAATTCCATCAGGCGCATTGCTGCTTGTTTCCGACAATCCGATGACGCCCGAAGGCGTGAAAACTTCTGCCAGCGATAAGGTTGTGAGTTCAAGTTTTGCACAAGACCATCTCGAAATCGGGATTGATTCGCTCAAACAGTTAATGTATAACGGGCTTACGGTTAAGCACCTTAGGTTTGAAGATTAAAATTTGGTCTGTTTAGAAAACTTTTTGTATCTTTGCAAGACGAAATAAATTTATAAAACAACTATGGCGACTCTTTCAATGTTCTATGGAATACTTATCTCTATGTTTTATGGAGATAATAAACAACATCACAAACCTCATATTCACGCTATATTTCAAGGTTTTGAGGCTGTATTCTCAATTCCGGATGGAGAACTTTTATCAGGCAATCTTCCTTCAAAAAAAATTCAATTGGTTAAAGCGTGGATAATTCTGCATGAGGATGATTTAATGGCAAATTGGGAGTTAGCAACATCTGAACAAAATATTTTTAAAATTGAACCTTTAAGATAAAAACATGAATCCAAGAGTAACAAATGTAGCACCAGCAAAGGATTACACGCTTCACCTTTGGTTTGACAATGGCGAAGAAGGTTTGTTGGATATGAAACCTTACTTGGATAGGGGCATTTTCAGAGCTTTGAAAGATGACAAAATGTTCAACACTGTTCATCCATTCATCGGAACAATCCAATGGGCTAACGATGCTGACCTTTGCCCTGATACCGTGTATTTGGATAGTGTGAAAATTTAATGACACATTAAAACAAAAGATGCGAACTTTGTTAAAAAATATTAATAACTTTGGCCAAAATAATTTGGTTATGTCGGATATTTTGTTGGCACACACCTTCCATCGCCTACCCACCCTCTCCATGTTGATTTTGTAGAAAATCAAACTGCAAAGGTAATATTTTTCTTTATTAATAGTAAAAAACCCCCATTAGGGGGGTATGAGAATAATATTTTTAGCCGTATCTTTGCAGTTGGATTAACAAAACAAAATTATGCTTAAAAAGTATTTCAAAATGGGGAGTATGGTTGCGATAGCAACTTGCCTCGCAGCAGCAACAATCTTTTATTCATGTGGAAAAGATGACAAAGACAAAAAAGATGATGAAACGGAACAAGAAGGCGAGTACACCCAAGGCTGGCCAAGTAATGCCACGCTGAGCAACTGGAACCTTGGCGGAATCACGCTACCGTCCGGCGCTACCGATGCCGAATATGATGTGGTTGAATCGGGCGAAAGTGGCTATCTGTCTGTGAATTTCAAAAGTTATGCGAACAACGACAATCCGTTCAGCGCACAGTTTGAAGCCAACGGTTGGGAGTTAGACGGCGAGCCTTGGATTGAAGAAGATGGAAGTGAATCTCATTGGGATTACAGAAAAGGCACTTGGACTGCGTTCTACGATTGGAGTGCAGTAAGAGGAAGCGCTCTTTTTATTTGCAAGAACTGCGAAGATAGTTATTAACGGCAAAATTAATTGTAAAAAATGACGGAGAAATTTTTCAAAATGGGGCGTGTGGTTGCGATGGCAACTTGCCTCGCAGCAGCAGCCATGTTTACCGCTTGCGACAAGGATGACGAAAACAAAGACAAGGGCGGCGATGAAACTACAACGGTCAATTTTGTTTCCCTCGATGCAAGCATCGTTAGCGAGGGCAGCGCTCGCTTGTATGTGGAACTTGACGAACAGGTGTGGCTTATGACGAAAGACGTTACCACCAATGTAGGCGAAGTTACGATGGCACAAAACGGCAGTGGCGATGGTAAGAATTGGACGATTTACGTTAGCGGGCTCTCTGCATCGCAAGAGATTACCATTACTCTTAAAAAAGACAAATATACCTTTGAGCCTTCGTCGCGAAAGATTACAGTAAATGGTAACAGTGATGATGATACCGACAATCCAGAGGACAACTTGACGATTGGCGATATGATTTGGGCGACTACTAATGTGGACGGATTTCAAACTTTTGCCGAAATGCCAGATATGTACACCAAATTTTATCAATGGAATCGCAACAAAGCGTGGTCAGAAGTCGGTCTCGTTTCAGAATGGTCGGAAACAGGCATTACTGATACCGCTTGGACAATTAATCCTTGCCCCGATGGTTGGCGATTGCCTACTCAAGACGAGTTTAAGGCGCTACATAATGCGGGAAATTCATGGGCTGCTGCTAATGCAAGAGGGAACGCTGTTGCAGGTCGTTTTTACGGAGAAAACCATGCTACCGCTTCGTTGCCGGACAATATGGATGGCTGTATTTTTCTGCCTGCTTTGGGTTATCGTAACAACGTTACCGGTGCACTACAAAATCGTAACTCCTACGGTTACTATTGGAGTAGCGACCGAAGCAACGAAACAGAAGGCTACAAATTGGATTTCGACAACACGAATAGCAGTCCGGATTTCGGCGGCAAGAAGTCAAACGGGTACAGCGTGCGTTGCGTGCAAAATGTGGAGTAAGTTTTTGTAGGGGCGAACAAATTATTCGCCCCTACCTCCTACAAAAAGCGGCATTTTCTTTTCAAAAATGCCGCTTTTTTGTTTTTAAACGTTGAACGCTTTCTTAAATTCTTTGACTAAATCTAATTTTTCCCATGCGAAAAATTCAACAGTTTTGAAATATTTGGTTTCTTTGCCCACTTTTTTGGCTTTGGCGTCTTTGTGAGAAGCGGAAACTTCAACTTCTTTTTTGCAGTAATCCCGTCCGAAATGGCCGTAAGATGCGGTAGGTAAGCAAATCGGATTGTTTAGTCCGAAGCGGTTTACGATGGCATACGGGCGCAAATCCACCAGCTTTTCCACGATGGTTGCGATTTCGCCGTCGTGCAGAACTTTGCCGTTTTTCTTGGCTTTGCACGTTCCGTAGGTGTTTACATACAAACCTACAGGTTGCGCCACGCCGATAGCATAGGCCACTTGCACCAATATTTCTTCGCAAACACCGGCTGCAACAAGATTTTTTGCAATATGACGCATGGCGTAGGCTGCCGAACGGTCAACCTTTGAAGGGTCTTTGCCGGAGAAAGCACCACCGCCGTGAGCACCTTTTCCACCGTAAGTATCTACAATAATTTTACGGCCGGTTAATCCTGTATCGCCGTGCGGGCCGCCGATTACAAACTTTCCGGTAGGATTTACAAACAATTTGTATTTCGCTTTGAACAAGTCTTGCACACGTTTTGGCAAGGTTTTAATCACGCGCGGAATCAAGATGGTTTCCACGTCTTTTTTGATGGTGTCGAGCATCTTCTTTTCTTCGGCGAAATCGTCGTGTTGAGTCGAAATCACAATGGCATCAATGGCAATCGGCTTGCCGTTGTCTTCGTATTTAATCGTTACTTGCGATTTGGAATCCGGGCGCAGATATTTCATTTGCTTGCCTTCACGGCGAATGGCAGCCAATTCTTGCAAAAAGATGTGCGACAATTCCACCGGCATCGGCATGTGATTGTCCATATCGTTGCACGCATAACCAAACATCATGCCTTGGTCGCCGGCGCCTTGATCTTCGGCTTTCTTGCGTTCCACACCTTGGTTGATGTCTTGCGATTGCTCGTGAATGGCCGAAATCACACCGCACGAATCCGCATCAAAACGGTATTCAGCTTTGGTGTAGCCAATCTTGCGGATGGTTTCGCGTGCAACGGTTTGCACATCCACATAACCGCTTGTTTTCACTTCGCCTGCGCACACGGTTAAACCGGTTGTTACAAGCGTTTCACACGCCACTTTCGATTCCGGATCGCAACGTAAAAATTCGTCTAATAAAGCATCGGAAATTTGATCCGCTACTTTGTCCGGGTGCCCTTCCGACACCGATTCTGAGGTAAATAAGTAAGCCATAATTTTGTTAATTTGTTAAAATGTTTAATCGTTTAGGTATAAAAAAAAGAACTTTCCTTTTGTGAAGAAAGTTCGCTTGCATATATAACCTTGAACGGCTGACATTCGTTTTAGCGTTTTTTTACGTGGTTGCAAGCAGTCAAATTCATCCACAAAAGGGTTGCAAAGTTACAACTATTTTTTCATATAACCAAATTTTTTTGTATCTTTGCACCTAAAAATCTTTAATTAAAATCAAATTTTGCTTTCAATGATGAGAAAAATCGTTCTTTTAATTAGTCTGACAATCTCTTTTTACAACCTCCATGCTCAAGCATTTAAAATAAACGAAAACCGCGCCTCGTTTGGCGTTGGTTTGGGGTGGAAAAACAACGCTTCGTACAAAGAACCGGGCATTAGCCGCACTCGATTTTGGCCTTCGCCAAACGTGTTGATCGAACGTAGTGTTATCCCTATCGAAGATGTTGGCGTTATTGCTGCCGGTGCGCAATTTGGCTTTCATCACGGCTCTGGAAAACGTGATGCTATTCCAAATAGTGTAAAAGAATCTTGGACAGAGGTCTTCTTTGTGCCTCGTATAGCGTTGTATTTCCAAGAGTTGTTTTATGACTATGACTTTCCGGAGAACATTGATTGGTATGCCGGCGTGGGCTTTGGTTTCAATTATGTCTCTCATCATTTTTCCGAAGATATTCCGAATATTCACGATCGCAACGCCTTTAAACTCGGCTATAATTTCTTTGTTGGCGGGCGATACTATTTTACTCCAAAAGCCGCATTCTTCGCTGAATTTGGCTATGGACTATCTTATTTAAATGCGGGCATAACCATTAACTATTAAGCACAAATTAACTATGAAAATATCTTACAATTGGCTGAAACAATACGCCAATATCACACAAACTCCCGAAGAACTCTCTATCCTGCTAACCGACTGCGGGCTTGAAGTTGAAAGTGTCGAATATGTCGAAAGCATTCGAGGTGGCTTGAAAGGCGTTGTGGTTGGCGAAGTCATGACTTGCGAAAAACATCCGGATGCAGACAAACTAAACGTTACGACTGTAAATGTTGGCCAACCGGATTTATTGCACATCGTGTGCGGTGCGCCCAATGTTGCAGCCGGACAGAAAGTGCCCGTTGCCACGATTGGAACCATGATTTACAAAGGCGATGAAGCGTTTGAAATCAAGAAATCCAAACTTCGGGGGCAACCTTCGGAAGGGATGATTTGTGCCGCCGACGAATTGGGATTGGGCGATGACCATGATGGTATTATGGTGCTTGCCACTTCTACTCCCGTGGGCACTTTGGCAGCAGACTATTTCAAAATAGAAACCGATGCTGTGTTTGAAATCGGATTAACGCCAAATCGGAACGATGCCACTTCACACATCGGCGTGGCTCGTGATGTGATTGCGGCGATTAATGCCAAAGCCTTGGGAAACGCCAAACTCAGCTATCCCGATTTGAGCCAATTTAAAGTTGACAATACGAACCGTCCCATTCAAGTGATGGTTGAAAATGCGGACGATTGCCCTCGCTATTCGGGACTTACCATTTCCGATATTCAAGTGAAAGAATCGCCGGAGTGGTTGAAAAATCGCTTGAAAGCAGTGGGCTTGCGCCCCATTAATAACATCGTTGACGTAACGAATTTTGTGTTGATGGAATACGGTCAACCGTTGCACGCATTCGATGTGGCCAAAATCTCCGGACAACAAGTCATCGTCAAAAAACTTTCTAACGGCACGTTATTTAAAACGCTGGATGGCGTTGAGCGCAAACTCAACGGCAGCGAGTTAATGATTTGCAATGCCAATGAGGGCATGTGTATCGCCGGTGTTTTCGGTGGCGAGAAATCGGGTGTGAGCGAACAGACGACGGCTATTTTCTTGGAAAGCGCCTACTTCAACCCGGTGAGCATTCGCAAAACATCGAAGTTGCACGGTTTGAAAACCGATGCCTCGTTCCGTTATGAGCGTGGCGCCGACCCAAACATCACGATTGATGCTTTGAAACGTGCGGCTCTGCTCATCAAAGAAGTGGCCGGTGGAACGGTTTCTTCTGAAATTGTAGATGTATATCCGACAGAAATTGCACCTAAAACGGTTGCGTTTTCCTACGAAAATATGAACCGCCTGCTTGGAAATGACATCCCGAAAGAGGCTGTCTTGAATATTTTGCAATCTCTTGAAATCGGTGTCAACGGCGAATTTCCAAATCTGAATTTAGAAATCCCAACGAATAAGGCCGACGTTTACCGTGAGGTGGACGTTATCGAAGAAATCTTGCGTATCTACGGCTTCAACCGCATTTCTAACGCCGGAACAACGCAAATGTCGTTCTCGCATTCGAGCAAACCCGATCGTGAAAAAGCCTATAACCTAATCGCCGATTTCTTGACCCATAACGGCTTTGCGGAGATTATGAATAACTCGCTGACCAAAGCGGAACATTCCGAAAAGGTCAACGGATTTGATGCCAATCTCAATGTTACCATCGCCAATGCGTTGAGCAACGAATTGGATGTGATGCGCCAAAGTCTTTTGTTTGGCGGACTTTCGAGCGTTGCTTACAATTGCAATCATCAGTTGACCGATTTGAAATTCTACGAATTTGGCACCGTTTATCAAAAAAATACAACTGCGGAGGCCGATGCTCCCGTAACTAAAAAATACAAGGAAAACCAACGTTTGGCCATCTTCGTGAGCGGCAACAAACGCAGTGAAAATTGGCAAAGACCATTGGAAAAAGTAGACTTTAATTATCTCAAAAGCGTGGTCAACACCCTCTTTTCCAAACTTCGTTTAGAGCATTTCAAGGTTGAGAAGACTGTGCCTGCTTATTTCAGCGAGGGTCTGACTTACAATCTCAATGGTAAGCCTGTGGCTGCTTTCGGGAAACTATCCAAGTCCACCTTAAAATATTTCGACATCAAGCAAGAGGTGTATTTCGCCGATATAGCGTGGAACGATTTACTCAAAGCCATGCCGAAGAAGCCGGTTGTTTACAAAGAAATCGCCAAACAGCCCGAAGTGCGCCGAGATTTGGCTTTGCTGGTGGACAAGCACATCACGTTTTCCGAAATCGAGGCTATCGCCTTCAACACCGAAAAGAATTTGCTGCAATCCGTCAATTTATTTGATGTTTATGAGGGCGACAACCTGCCCGACGGCAAGAAATCATACGCCGTTTCGTTCATTCTTCAAGATGCGGAAAAAACTCTTGACGAAAAACGCATCTCTAATGTGATGGAAAAAATGATGAAGCAGATGGGCGACAAACTTGGGGCGGTAATTCGTTAAAAATTTAGGGGCGCTACCTTCAAGTTAGCCTACTTGGACCTTTCGCCCCGGGGCGAAAGGTCCAAGTAGGCTAACTTGAAGGTAG
>JAITVC010000219.1 GCA_031286005.1 Bacteroidales bacterium | reverse complement strand
AAACGGATACGCTACATCTTATCGTGTGCCACTTTCCATCTAAATACGGCGGATTGATGCAGACCAAAGAACGGAGGGCCATCGCTGCCCGTCTATTGCGACAAAAAGTGGATTCGATTTTGCACGAAAATTCTACGGCAAACATCATCACGATGGGCGATTTTAACGATGAGCCTTCGGATGAAAGTATCAGCATGGATTACGGTGCACGTTGCGATACGGCAAACTTTCAACCTACGGATATGCTCAACCTGATGTGTCCTTTTCAAGGCAAGAAAGGCTCGCATAAATATAGAGAGACGTGGAGTATTATCGACCAAATCATGATTTCAAACGCCTTGGTAAATAATCGCAGCCATCTATCCATCCTAAAACAAAAGGCTCAACTATTTGAGCCTTCGTTTCTGTTAGTCGATGATGAAGTGAACATGGGGCAAAAGCCCTTCCGCACTTATCTCGGACCTCGTTATATTGGCGGTTTTAGCGACCACCTGCCGGTGTTTGTGGATATGGTTGTATCCCAATAGGAGAGACCTAAAAGGACAATCCAACCGACAATCCCAGCATATTCATCCGATTGCCGACAACGCTAATATTACGTTCAATATTCGCATTAAACACATTGGAATAATGGGCAAAGAAATCCATACCGGTTAAGAAATTGGTATATTCCAATCCTACCAAGAGGTTGGTCTTTTCAGAAACCTTGTATTTAAGATTTAATCGCAGGTTCAGATAGCCCGGTGTTGTGCGATCGCCAGAGGCATTGCCATTTCCGTAGGCATCATTTTCGCAATTCCAGATATAACTCGTTCTGTATTCCATGTTAGAGCCAGCTTCTTTCAACAGAACTTCGTACTTGCGCTGTGGCATGGTGATAAAACCAATACCTACGTATGGTTTAAGCATTAAATCTTCATTGATGGGAATGTTGCCTGTGAAACCGGCCGCCATCTTAAAGTGAACACTTGCGCCCGTCATACCTTGTTCGGTGATGACATCACGCAAATAGTACTGCGTGCCACTGTTCGGCATGGGCATTTGTGTAATGTCAGAGGCGTTCAATTTAGGGCCACCCATCACGCCAATACCCATATCCATAAAGCATCCCCAATATTTTCCGGTAACAGTCATTGTAGTCCTAAGTTCAGTGAGTCCTTTATCCGGAAAGCCTCGTTTGGCATAGCCCATGCTGCTCCAATCGTTTAATCCGACATGCTGAACAAGTTGAAAGCTGAAAAAGTCTTGCTGAACATTAGTCGCTGTATCTTGTGCACAAACAGCGTGTGCAAAAGCAATGCTAAATAGCAATATAATAGTCTTCTTCATGATTAATAAAAGTTAATGGTTGGGGTGGATTTAGAATGTTTTAGAATCTTGCCGCCGCCGTAATTTGCATCTTCGTAATATTCTATTGTAAACGAATGCGGGCCGGGATCGGGTGCCGTGAGCAACACAAAGCCTTCGTCAATATCGTTGGGGACGTATTTTGAGTCTACTTTCTTAAAGAATTTAGATACATAGCTTCCTGCAGGAATATCGGTACTGAACTGTGTGTTGCATTTGATGGCATAAGAAAAACCATAGCCTAACGATTCATACGTGTCTTCGCCTTTCCTGATAGGGTCGGTAACAAATTTATCATCGCCGGTGCTTGGCGTGAGCTTCGTTACCCATTTCACGCCAAGCATGTAGGCGTTTTTGTTGATTTCGGTAGAAGCGGCAACGGGAAACTCTCCGGAGTTGTCGATGTTTACAGCCTCGATGCTGGTTAAATCAACCGGAACAACAGAGTCGTTCCAAGAATCTCTGTCTTTGGAATCTTTGGCGCAACTTGCAAGTATCCCAACAAGTGCTAATAATAGGGTTAAGTGTTTCATGATAGAAAAGTTTTATTTTAAGAATGTATCAAACCAATCCAAATAATTGCGATGCCAAACAATCGAGTTTTGAGGGCGAAGTACCCAATGGTTCTCGTCGGGGAAATACAGATAGCGGCTTGGAATGCCTTTAATCTGTGCTGCGTTGAATGCTGCCATGCCTTGCGAGGCTACAATGCGATAATCTAATTCGGAATGGATTACGCAGAGTGGGGTATCCCATTTGTCAACAAATTTGTGAGGTGAATTGGCGTAGGTGTTTTGGGCAATCTTATTGGATTTGTCCCAATATGCACCGCCTAAATCCCAGTGGGCAAACCACATTTCTTCGGTTTCTAAGTATTGTTGTTCGAGGTTGAACATGCCATTGTGTGCCAGAAATGCTTTGAAGCGTTTGTTGTGATGTCCGGCTAACCAATATACGGAGAAACCTCCATAACTTGCACCGGCTGCACCTAAACGAGCGGCATCTACAAATGGTTCTTTGGCCAAAGCATCTATTGCAGAGAAATAATCTTTCATGTTTTGTCCGCCGTAATCGCCACTAATCTGTTCGCACCATGCTTTGCCGAAACCGGGCAAACCTCTGCGGTTGGGGGCAACAATTACATATTCGCCAGCCGACATCATTTGGAAATTCCAACGGTAACTCCACGATTGGCCAATCATTGTTTGAGGGCCGCCTCCGCAAAAGAGCAGGGTGGGGTAGGCTTTTGTGGAATCGTAGTTGTAGGGATAAATTACCCATGTGAGCATGTCTTTGTTGTCGGTGGTTTTAATCCAACGTTCTTCGACCTTGCCGAATTTCAATTGTGCTAAGAGGTCGGTGTTGATTTGTGAAAGTTGTTTGGTTTCGCCGGTTGTGTTGATTTCAAAGATTTCGGACGGGCGCGACATGGTCATTTGTGCTCCGATGAATTTATCGCCAAACCAATGTAGGGAGGTGAATTCTGCATTCTCTTTGGAAATTTGCGATACTTCGTTTGTGTTCAAATCTACTTTGCAAAGGTTTGTGCGGCCGTGCCAAGGGCTTAGGAAGTAAATTGTTTGTCCATCTTTGCTCCACAACAGATTCATCGCATCGGAATCGTAGTTTTGTGTGCGATAGATGTATTCTTTTGTGTTGAAATTGTAGGTGAACAGGCGGATTTGGTCTGCTTCGTAGCCATCACGTTCCATAGATTCCCAAGCTATCATTGAGCCATCGGGCGAGAAGCGTGGATTCTTGTCGTAGCCCATCATGCCTTCTGTGATATTGGCAGTTTTTCCGCTGGCGATGTCGTAAAGATAAATGTCGGTATTGGTGGAGAAGGCATATTCTTTGCCTGTTTTCTTTCGACAGGAATAGGCAATCTTTGTGCCGTCGGGCGACCAAGTTGTTTCTTCTAAACCTCCCCATGGACGGGTGGGGGCTTCAAACGGTTCGCCGGCCAACAGGTCTTTGCCTTCGCTGATTTTATCATTAATAAAATCGGCCACGAATAAATGCGGTACTTCGTCAACCCAGCCATCCCAATGGCGATATGATAAATCTTCGATCACTCGGCCGGTGGATAGGGGAGTGTTGGCAAATAGTTTTTCTTGGTTTTTGGGATTGGTGATGGTGGCTACATACAGCATTTTGGTTCCATCGGGCGATAGTGTGAAGCCTTCGATGCCTGTTTCAAAATCAGACAACTGTTCGCTATCGCCTGTTTCATGGTCGATTTCGTGGACTTGTCCTTCATACAGATAATGGATGACTTGGCCACTTTGGCACCATGCTAAATTGCTTTCGCTTTTGGCTGTTTTGGTGAGTTGGCGCACGTTTTGTCCATTGGCATCCATGAGATAAATCTCGGCATTGCCTTTGTTTTGGGCAATGTCGTAGTAGGATACGGTGAAGGCGATGGTTTGTTCATCGGGCGAAACTGCGTATTCGCCAAGACGGCCGAATGCCCATAAAATTTCGGGGGTCAATCGACCGTTTTCAACTTTAATATCGGGTTTACCGATAATTTGTTCTGCAACTGTTTTGTTTTTGTGTTTTTTCCACATTGCGCCAACGCCATAGCCGGCACAATAGATCAATCCTAAACTAAGGAGGATAATGAATAGTTTTTTCATAGTGTATTGAATTTTGTTTTTTGCAAAGATACGAAAAAAATGCCGAATTAACAATTGTTGTCTCCCGACAAAAAAGCTGACAAAATGTCAGTCGTATGGGGCGAATATTTTCGACCCTCACATTA
>JAITVC010000202.1 GCA_031286005.1 Bacteroidales bacterium | reverse complement strand
GTATTGTCAAGCATCCACTTGCCCAGCACGTATGCAAAATCAGCCGTCAACTGAAAGCCCTTATAGCTTGCATTCAGTCCAAAACCGCCCGCTATCGGGGCATTAAGCCGTTTGCCCGTATTTTGGGCCAAACCGGTTTCACTAAAACCTTCTTGGTAAGTCGTTGCACCTCGGGTTGGAACATCCAAATCAGTGCCCGGCAAATACCAAAGTTGCTTGCCCAAATTGGGATCTACACCCGCATAAAGCGGCATATAATACATCACCGAACTGCCCTCTACATAAGAATAAAGCTGACCGGGAATAATCCAGCGGCCATCTTCGGCGCCTACAAATAATTCCATCACTTTATCTTTATTGTAGTTAAAGTTTAAACTTGCGCCCAATTGAAAATCCTTAGTACGGATAAGGTCGGCTCCCACATTTAGGTCAATACCCGTATTTCGATAAGACCCTACATTTCCGGTAATTCTTGAGAATCCTGTCGTGGCTGGATAGGGAACTTCAAACAACATGGCTGTCGTATTGCGTTGATAAAATCCCAATTCAATATGATATTTATTAACCAACGAAACGTGTAGCGTAGTGGTTAATTTAGCTTGCTTTTCCCAAGTCAAGCCGGAGTTGCCCGGATTAGAGATACCCCAACCAAGATTACCATTATACTGTGGTGTAGGGCCGGTTTGGGCCAAGTGGGTATAGTTACCAATTTCCGAATTACCCTGTGTACCATAGGATACCTTCAATCGCAAATCCGTTAACGGACGAATCTCCTTAACAAAATCCTCATTAATCATATTCCACATACCACCAACACTCCAAAACCAAGCACTGCGATTATCTACCCCAAAACGGGAACTGCGGTCATTACGAACCGAAAAGTCAGCAAAGAAGCGAGAATTATAGTTATAATCTGCACGACCTAAAAACGACAACAAGGCGTATGCAGCTTCGCCACTGGCAAAATCGCGCGTATCCGGCTTGGTATTAACTAAGCCCAACAAGCGGTCGTCTGTCAAACCCGAACCCACATTTTCGGTGTATATATTACTGTACCTAAGACCTTCCTGACCGGCCAAAACTACGAAATTGTGTTTCTTGGCAATATCAAAACTATATTCCATCGTATTGGTCGTGGTCATAGTTATAATTTCTTGACGAACAAGATGGCGAACGCCATTGGGTTCTTTGGTTTCCTTATCTATAAAACCTTCATGCGATGGCAAACGATAAATATTCTGCGCCCGATCACGAGCATCCGTTCCCGAACGATTGATAATCTTAAAGCCTTTAAATGGCTCTATCTCCACAAAAAAATTACCACTCAGTTGAGAGTTAATATCATTATTCACAGATTTTTTATACTCATATTCAGGAAGTACAAAAGGAGCGTTGTAATCACTCAATTCGTCAATGATATTCATGCGTTGACCGTTTGAATCAACTATCGGAATCCACGGTGCATTAATGGATACAAGTCCGCCATTAGGAGCACTCATGCCTGCTATTTGGTTAACTTGACGTTTATCTCGCGAAAGTAATAGGTTCATGCCCACTTTCAACCAATCTTTGGCCTGCGATTCCACATTCGCACGTGCCGTGTAGCGGTCGTAAGACGAACCATAAGCCGTACCTTCTTGCGAAAACTGACTGCCCGAAATAAAATAAGTTGTCTTCTCGCCTCCTCCTGAAACCGAGAGGTCGGTTTGATATGTTGGCGTATTATTTCTCGAAAATTCATCATACCAATTTGTGTTATACAACTGTCCGGTTTTCGGGTCCGTAAAATGAGCGCGAATGTCGTCAACCACAACATCTGTCATAATGCCCGAAGTGCTATAAAAATTCAAAAGTTCTTCCGACGACATAATTTGATCGTAGAACCGTCTCTCGGCCAATTGAGAAATACCGTATTGCGAACGCAAGGTTATTTTTGCATCTTGATTGCGAGTACCGCGCTTAGTTGTAATAACGATAACGCCGTTTGTAGCGCGCGAACCATAAATAGACGTCGCCGAGGCATCTTTCAAAACCGTCATCGACTCAAAGTCGTTCGGGTTCATAGCCAAAACACTCGCTCCGTCAATAACAATACCATCCATGATATACAGAGGAGCTGACGTTGTGCTCAACGAACCGACACCATGCAAACGAATACCTTGCGTAGCTGTCGGATCCCCCGAATTATTATAAACCTGCAAACCGGCCACTTGCCCTTGCAATGCATCCATAACGTTGGCCACAGGTCGTGCTTGTAGCTTGGAGCCACCCACTTGCTGCGCCGCTCCAACCATCGTTCCCACTTTCCGTGCCGAACCATAAGTTACAATTTCCACCCCTTCAATAGCCGTGGCATCGCTTTGCATCACCACATCAATCGTAGTCTTGCCCTCAATCGCAATTTCCTGAGTGGCCATACCCATAAAGGTATAGACTAAATGAGTAGCGCCGTCCGGCACACTCAACGAATACTGACCCATCACGTCCGTAATCGTGCCCGTGCTGGTCATACCTTTCACGACAATCTGAACCCCTGGGATTCCCTGTTTGTCCGTAGCATCCACCACCGTTCCCGTAACCGTGCGCTGCGCCTGTAAAATCTGTGCTCCTGTAAAGAGTAGTACACCTAATAGAAGCGTAAGTTTTCTCATACTTTTTCTTGTTTTTGTATTAATATTGATTTTGATTTTATACCACAAAGATAAAAAAAATGTTTTTTTTGTGTTAAATATTTGGTCATAAAAAATAGGACTTTGAACAATATGATTTTTTATTTTTATTTTTAAAATTGCAATTCATTAAAAATCAATTATACAAAAAAAAAAAAATGACCTATTTAGACCAACTAATTGTCATTTTGGCATTATTTTATTTTGAGGTGCCTGACCTTGTTCATACTTCCTTCGGTATTTGTTCAGTACTTGTTCGGTCATTGTTCAGATGCTGACTGAAGAACGGCTGAAGGATGACCGAAGAGTAACTGAACAAGTACTGAACAATGTACGAACAAAGCATGTCAAATCGCCGAAAAAAGATTTTGTAATGTCAAAAAAAAATCGTATCTTTGTATTGCATTTTGTCAAATAAAGTGCAGAGAAACAGTTCATGACATTAAATCCTATTACACAGCGTCCCTGGAATATCCCGCAAACATTAGAAAAAGCATACTCTAAAGAAAACATTGAAGAACTGCTTTATACGCTCACCACATTTTCACGCGGAATATTTTATATGCTCGATTTTCACAAACAAAAAGTATTCGTGCACAACGACTCGTCCCTAATCTTGTGTGGACACCCAAAAGAATTAGCCGACAGAGAAGGATTTGATTTCTTTAAACGAATCATTGACCCAAATCTTCTAAAATTAGCGGCAAGTAGAGATATGGAGTTTTTAAGCATCGTTTCCTCGTTCCCCGAATCTCAGCGCAAAGATTTTGTCCTTCACTACAATTCCATTCTAAAACATGCCGATGGCAGAGATTTGTTTTGCAACCACAAAGCCACTCCTTTCAAATTAGACAAAAACGGAAACATCTGGTTAGTCCTCCTAACTTGTGCGCCATCTCTAAACAAAGTTGAAAACAAATGGGCAAGCATCATCGATAAAAAATCTCACCACAAATACGATTACGTCGGCCTAAGATTTATCTTCTCCGAAGAAGGTGTACTATCACTCGAAGAAACAAAGATTCTAAAATTAAGCATCAATGGCTGCCAAGCCAAGCAGATATGCGAAATCCTTCAAATCTCCGAAAGCACGCTCAAACGAAGATTACAAGAAATTTATGCCAAATTAGATGTCAAAAATTTAAGCGGCGCAATCCACAAAGCCCACCTAATGGGAGCATTCACCGCCGAACAAAGTCTCTAATATCGGTCGCTGAGCGGAGTCGAAGCGCCTATCTTTTAATTTTTAATTCTCAATCGAAGCCCCCACAACCCCAAAAAGCAAAGGGCCCCATTAACAATCAATATCGAAAAGCCAAAGTCGAATACGTAAGTATTCAACCCATAACTAACCACTGGCGAAAGCACTGCAACAATCGGAATATACCGATCTTTAACCGATAGCTTCGTAAACAAACCAAACGCAAAAAGCCCCAACAGCGGCCCATACGTATACCCCGCAACCGTGTAAATGGAGTTAATCACACTCTCATTATTGATCAAGTGAAACAGCTCTATCACAAAAATCAAAACAATGGCAATAGAAATATGAACCCAAGTACGCTTCTTAACCAACTTCGGATCATCATTCTTTACCCCTAAAATATCTACCGTAAACGACGTGGTAAGTGCTGTGAGAGCCGAATCCGCACTCGAATACGCCGCAGAGATAATCCCCAAAATAAACAACACACTTACCAATGTGCCCAAATAAAGTTCTCCCGAAATCGCATCAATATGTGTAGCCAAAATCGGAAATAATTCATCACCCTTAATCGTCGACAAATCAAAGCCAAGTTGCTTGGCGTAAGTAACCAAAAGCACTCCCAGCGACAGAAACACCAAATTAATCGGAACAAACAATGCCCCGTAAGTAAACATATTCTTTTGCGCATCTTTCAGCGATTTACAACTCAGATTCTTTTGCATCTGGTCTTGGTCAAGCCCCGTCATCGTAACGACCGTAAACACACCCGCCAAAAACTGTTTCCAGAAATACCGATTGTTCGACACATCATCCACATAAATCTTCGACAAATCACTATCGGCAATGGCTTTGAACAATCCCGAAAAGTCCAAATTCATAGCATCCTTCACCTCATAAATACACAGCACCACTGCTGCCAAAAAAACCAACGTCTGAATAGTATCCGTCCAAATAACAGTCTTTATCCCCCCCTTACGGGTATAAAGAAATATCAACAAAATCGTAACCGAAACCGTGATAAGAAACGGCACATTCCACGCATCAAACACGGCTTTTTGCAACACAATCGCCACAATATACAACCGAAATGCCGAGCCCAACGTTCGCGAAAGTAAAAAGAACGCCGCTCCCGTCTTATAAGAACGCATCCCAAAACGATTCTCCAAATAGGTATAAATAGACGTCAAATTCAACTTGTAAAAAACCGGCAGTAAAATCAACGCCACCGCCACATAGCCAAACACAAATCCAAACACCATTTGCATATAAGCAAATCCATCGTTGACAACCATTCCCGGAACAGACACAAACGTTACGCCCGAAATAGAAGTGCCCAACATCGCAATAGCAATGATATACCAAGGCGAACGCCGGTTCCCGTTATAGAACGATTGACTATCCACTTTCCGTGTAGTGAAATAAGAAATACCCAGCAACACCAAAAAGTACGCCGCAATAACAGACAAAATTAACGTTGGATTCATAACAATGATTATTTTTTCTGACCGCAAAGATACATTTTTTTTTCGTATCTTTGCAAAAATTTTTTACAAAAACATGCACTCCTACCCCTCCCAACTCTTGGAAAACGGTGTCGAACAACTATCCAAACTGCCCGGTGTGGGCAAGCGAACGGCGTTGCGATTGGCCTTGTGGCTACTCAAACAAGACGAGCAAATGGCGATTGATTTTGCCAAGCATATCTTGGCCATGCGCACCGAAATACAATATTGCGAACGTTGCCATAATTTATCCGATAAAGCGATTTGCGACATTTGCAGCAATCCCTCACGAGATGCGTCATTGCTCTGCGTGGTGTGCGATGTGCGTGATGTGATGGCCATTGAAAACACAGGCTCTTTCAAAGGTTACTACCATGTTTTAGGCGGCGTGATCTCGCCGATTGAAGGCGTTTCGCCACGTGATTTAAATCTGGAAAGTTTGTTTGAACGCCTGAAAATAGAGCCTATTCAAGAAGTCCTGTTAGCCTTGCCAAGCACCATGGACGGCGAAACAACCCAATTCTATATCCATCGACATATCTCGCCAATGAACATCAAACTCACGACCATCGCCAAAGGTGTTGCAATTGGCGATGAACTCGAATATACCGACGAAGTTACGCTGGGGCGGAGTATTGTCAATCGTGTGGAGATATAAAAAAAGGCGTGCAATGCACGCCTTTTTTTATACTTTCGAAGCTCGTTTACGGTCGATTTCGTTGAGCAAAATCTTGCGCAAGCGCAACGAAGTTGGCGTTACTTCCAAATATTCGTCATCGCCGATATATTCCATCGCCTCTTCCAACGAGAACTTAATGGCCGGTGCAATGCTCGTTTTATCATCGGAGCCGGAAGCCCGCATATTCGTGAGCTTTTTGGCTACGGTAACATTCACCACCAAATCATCTTGACGGATATGTTCGCCAATCACCTGTCCGGTGTAAACTTCCTCGTTCGGGTCAATAAAGAATTTACCTCTATCCT
>JAITVC010000157.1 GCA_031286005.1 Bacteroidales bacterium | reverse complement strand
AAAAACGTAGCCGGAAATCCTTTGCGATTAGTGCGTTTCAAGGTTAGTAATTGAACTAAAACATAAATCAATCAATACATAAGCACCCCAAATGAAAAAATTCATATCCCTCGTCCTCCTCCTGCAAACCGCGCTATTTGCGTTTGCTCAGAATGCAACCTATTTGTGGCCTATCAAAAGCGTTGAGAACGGACAAAACATTTTATTCAAACCCAATGAATACATCGAAAAGGAACACAATTTCGACAACCTTTTCATTACTGCGTCGAAAGGTACGGAAATTCTTGCGCCGACAGACGGAACGGTAACAATGTATAATCCACATTTTCTAAGTAGCTTGGTTTATAGCAGTAGTTTTGGCGGTTTTTCCAACGGAAATTTTGATGACTTTCTAAAAACGCTTGTCGAAAAAGGCACAATCTCTAAAAAAGAGGCGCAATTTGTATCAATGTCCATAGGCCTCCGAACTACCGACGGAAAAACGATTTACATCAGTGGATTATATCCTGTAAAAGGATTCAAAACCGGCGAAAAAGTCAGAAAAGGCGACGTAATCGGAACAATGGGATATTCCTATAAAGCCATTAAACAGCCATCCATTTGTTTAAGCATCTCGGAAAAAGCACTTCCTGCCGACCCAATGACACCGTTTGGGTTGAAAACAACATTCAAAAAACCAGAGCCACGAAAAGAGCTGACCGTTTTATCGCCGGAACAGGCCAAACAAGATTTTCAAGCGCTGGTCGATGCGTTGAAAGAGGCACATACAGGCTTGTACGACTACATGTCTGAACAGGAATTTGAGGCTTACGTTGCCCAAACCTTGCGCACGCTAAATTCGTCGATTGCAATTTTTGATTTTGAAAAACTGTTACATGAAACCCTTTGCAAACTCCGAGATAGCCATACGGGAATTGTTTCGCAACTCCATTTTAATACAAGTTCTATGTATAGAGGTCCTGGATCTTACTATCCAACGGTAGATTTCGGATGGTTGAACACTGATTTGGTAGTCACGCGCGTAATAGGCTCCGACAGGTCATATTACGGAAAAAAAATACTTGAAGTTGATGGCTTTTCTGCGGATTCGTTGAAACAGATGATTCTCCCCTATTTGAATCTTTCCGAAGGTTTTATTGAAAGTCGTTCGGATTTTCATTTATTGACTGCTGCTGCTGTTACCTATTTTCTGTACACGCCCAATGCATCCAAACAAGGAGATTTAACCTTAAAATTTGAGGACGGCACAACCCAACTTTTCAAAGGCTATAAACATACCGGACAAAGTATGGGGTTTTATCCTCACAGAGATAGTCTAATCAAATTTCGTTATATCAATCAGCATGAAAATATAGACTTAAAAAAACTTTCCGACACCGTGGCCTACCTTGGTTTGAGTACATTTGGTCTAACTGAAGTGGAAACCGATCAGGTTGTCGATTTTATCAAATCCATATCCAATTCCGGTTATCAGCATCTGATTATTGATGTGCGCAACAATGCAGGAGGACACGAGGAAGTGTGCACCAGGATTTTTTCCTGCATTGCGAAATATCCATTTCAAACGTCTGAATTTTCAAGAGTTAATAAACGAGGCAAGTTCAGTTCGTTTAAAAATTGTATGAATTATGCGCCCGATATGGATTTGTTTACCGAATTTACGTCGATAAAAGGAAAAAACGGGTTTTATTTGATGAATGATAAGCAGATTTTTCCCGATACAGCAGTTAATTTTAAAGGAAAAGTGTATATTTTGACCAACGAAAATTCATTTTCCGCATCGGCACTTTTGGCAGGATTGATTTATCAACAAAAGCGTGGTGCAGTTGTTGGTCGCGAGGCAGGAACAACATACTATCAGATGAATGCGATGAAATTTGCAGATTTACGATTGCCAAACTCTTATGTTGACATTCGAATTCCTTTGTGGAAAACCGTATTTACAAGTCAAACAGACGAACATATTCCTTGGGGAAGAGGCGTTTTGCCTGATTTTCCTGTTCCTTTCACGTTGGATGAGATTGCTTACGAAAATGGCGATGCGATTTTGAATCACGCTTTGCAGTTGATTAATGACGGAGTATATATTGAGGATATTGAATATATTGATGATGTCGAAAATATCAGTATCTATAATATTCTCGGCATTATTTTGAGTGTGCTTATTATTTGTGGGGCGATGTTTGTGTTTTATCAAAGGAAACGGGGAAGATAGGTAAATTTTAGGGGCGATATTTGCATCGCCCCTACAATTCTAACAACACCGAATGTTTGCAGGAAACTCCGGTTTCCCTATATCCTCGCCATTTAACCCTTGATATTTGGTTTCGGAATTATACGGAATGCCGATTTTATCCAACAGCGGCTCTACGGCGATTTGGTGTACTTGAAGGCCTAAATCCCAAGGGTCGTAGCCGAGCACTAATCCGGCCACTTCTTCGTAGGTAAACACGGGGATGCCTTGACCATTTCCCCCGTAGCACTTGCCTTCGGTTTCGGCGATGACGTATTGCCAGCGGTCGAGGAAATAGGGGCAGCCGGGGCAGTTGGTGATAATCATATCCGGTTCAAACGGCTCCATCGACTCAAACTTCTTGTGCGTGTTGGCTATTGAATAGCCGCGATTGGCTTTGACCAAATATTGGCGGAAGCCGAATCCACAGCAGTGCCGACGTTCGGGATAATCTATAATTTCGCCGCCCCATGCATCTACCATACCTGCCAATACGTAAGGATATTCGGCACCGCCAACACCTTTGTGCGGAAACATTTTAGAGTAGTGGCAACCGATGTGCTCTACTACTTTTAGCGGTTTCCCTGTGTGTTTGTTGATGAGTTTGTATTTGGCCTTGTCGGCGATTTCGTTGCGCACTTTGTAGATAACATCGCTGGCGTGCGCCAAATGTTTGGGGATGTTAAATTCTCTCCCGGTAGCCTCTTTCAAATCTTTGCGCACTTTGGCCAAGATTTCGGGAAAGTGGTGCCATGTTTCTATCACTTCGGAATACAAACCGAATGACGTGATGCACGAGCAGGCGTAATTCTCAAATCCGGCTTCCGTCATTAGGGCAAACTGACGGGCGATGATGGTCATCGCCGTTTCAATAGGCACCACATCGCTGTGATAGCCGATGCCTCCACAGGTGGTATGATGCGGTGTTTCGTAGATATTCTTACCCAGATTGTCCTTCAAAATCTTCATAAACATCACCTCGGAACCGGGAAAAAAGTTCTGCCTGATGCAACTCCTTACATAGAAATAATCGTTATCAGGTATTTCTTTTTGATAGTCTTTCCAGATTTGTTCTTTGCCTTCTTTTTTCATGATACTTTAGTTTTTTCCGTTAAATGCCAAGGACATATATTCATCCATCGAAAGTCCCATTTCTGCGGCCTTCTTGGCCGAATACTCTTCTATTTTGTTGTAGCGTTTGGTTCCTCCCGTAATATCGAAAATGCGTTTTAACTCATCTAAATCAGCTTGAGGAATCTTGCGCAATACTCCGGGGCCTTCGCCATCGAGATTGCCGCCTAATCGTTTATACACCGCATCGGCATTGCTCGTGCTCCAGTCCCAGATAGGACCGGCTTCAGGATGTGCTTCATAGCTTATGTTCCTAAGATACAGGCAATATCCTGTATTCAGGATAGACTCGCCGATATTACGTTTGAGCGCAAGCTGTTGGCGGCCTTTTTCCGAATCTGTGAAGAAACCCAACTCTTGCGAGAGGGAGCGCATGGCCATGATAATTAGTCCGGGAGCATTATTTCGCGGACAGCGTGTAACGCACGACATACATTCGCCGCAATACCATATTGTTTCACTTCTGAGCAGGCGTTCTATTTCAGCATCATTCTTGCTTTGCACGAGGTCTACAACACGGCGAGGGTCGTAGTCGTAGAACTCGGCTGCAGGGCAGATCGCCGTGCAGGTGCCGCAGTTGATGCAGGCGTTCATGCCTTCTCTGAAGCGCACATCTTCGGCCAATTGTTCGTATAAAGTTTTCATTTCTTACAAATATTGTTCACAAAGATACAAAAAAAAATCGTATCTTTGCAAAAACATTTCAAAACTATGAAAACCATCTCTATTGACCAACAGTATGCTGAAAGATTTGTTCAGCAGGCCGAACTTGAAGCGCTACAGCCTGCGCTGCAAAAGGCACAACACGATTTAATCGAAAAAACCGGTAAAGGCAACGACTTCCTTGGATGGGTAACTCTGCCGAGCGAACTTGATGATGCTTTTTTGGCGGACATTGAGGCTACGGCAAAGCGTTTGCGTGAAAAGGCGAGGTTGTTTATCGTGATTGGCATCGGCGGCTCATATCTCGGTGCTCGTGCGGTGATTGAGGCGTTGCAGAATCAATTTGCAGCGTTGGATGCGAACAGAAAAGATCCGTTTGTGGTTTATGCCGGACATCAGTTGAGCGAGGATTATATGCACGAGTTGCTGGCCATTCTTGACCAAACCGATTATGCATTAACGGTCATTTCCAAATCGGGGACTACGACTGAACCTGCTGTGGCTTTCCGCATTTTGAAAAACCATCTTGAGAAGAAATATGGTAAAGATGAGGCCAAATCTCGCATTGTGGCCATTACCGACAAAGAGCGTGGCGCTTTGAAAACATTGGCCACGAAAGAAGGTTATAAAACGTATATCGTTCCTGATGATGTGGGTGGACGTTATTCTGTGCTCACACCTGTGGGACTGTTGCCGATTGCTGTTGCGGGATTTGATATTCGCGCGTTAGTCAAAGGCGCGCAGGATATGAAAGCGATTGTAACAACCGGAAACACGATTGACAAAAACCCTGCAATGCTTTACGCTGCCTTGCGGAATGTGCTGTATAGCCAAGGCAAGAAAGTTGAAATCATGGTGAATTACGACCCACGTTTGTCTTTTCTGACGGAATGGTGGAAACAACTTTACGGCGAAAGCGAGGGCAAAGAGGGTAAAGGTATTTTTCCGGCCGGTGTGAACAACACATCGGATTTGCATTCGATGGGACAATATATTCAAGAGGGCGAACGTATGCTTTTTGAAACGGTTTTTTCGGTTGAGAACAATCGTGAGACTATCGAAATTCCAACGGATGCCGAGAATTTAGACGGCATGAATTTCGTGGCCGGTAAACGCATGGGGTACGTTAATTCGATGGCGCAATTGGGTACGATTATGGCGCATATGGATGGTGGTGTTCCTAATATTAAAATCAGTATTTCTGAGATTTCAGCTTACACCCTCGGACAATTGATTTACTTCTACGAATTTGCTTGCGGACTGAGTGGCTACCTTTTAGGTGTAAATCCGTTTGACCAGCCGGGCGTAGAAGCCTATAAGAAGAATATGTTTCGGTTGTTGGGGAAGTAATTAGTGATAGTTTGTAATTATATCCCAAAAAATACGTGGCGATAAAACTTGAGTTTCTTTGTATTGTTTCATCGTAAAATCAATGCTATTGCCGGTTATTAGAAAATTTGCATTGCTTTCTTCTGCTAATTCGAGCAATTTATTATCGCTCCTATCTGTGATTATATCTAAACGATTTTTCGGCTCATAAAACGTTGCTATTTTTTCAAATCGGCTTAGTACAACTTCGGCATTATTTAGAAAATTATCTATTTTTGCGAATTTCGGACGCAAAAGTACCTCTCGGTATTCACTCATCAATTCTTCAGAAAGACATAGCTTGACTTGCTCGTTAAGCACATAATCAAAAACAATATAGTACGGAAAGTTTTTTTGAATAAGTGCAGACACCACTATGTTTGTATCTAAAATTACGCTCTGCACTGTCTTACAGCGTTTACTTCGGCATTTATTTCGGTCATCGTCATAGCAGATAGTCCGTACTTCTCGGCCAACTCAACGCTACGGCGTAGCGCTTGACGAGCAACCTGACGTTCGATTAAATTGGCTATTTCGGAAAAGTAAAGAACATCTTTTGACAATCCAAAAGTGTTGTATTCTACATCCGACATCTGTATGCTGATTGTTTTCATAACAAAATTGTTTTTACCGTTTTGCAAAGTTACAAAAAATATTCGATTTGAACAAGTTTTGGCGGTATTTTCCGTATGCTTGTGCCTATGGTTGTTCGTATATCGTCATACGGACGAATTTTGTTATCATTAATCATTATTTATACCCAACAGGTTTCTTCACTCGTAGCATTTGCCCGTTGAGTGAAAAGATGTCGAAAACAATGATGTAAATTCCGCTTGGGAGTTTGGTGTTTTGTTCGGAAAGTCCATCCCAGTGGTAGGTGCCTTGTGTGCCGAGTAGTTCGGACTTGACGAGATGTTTGACCACTCGGCCGTTGCTGTTAAAAATGCGGATATTGCCTGTAAATCCAGGCGCTTCCAAATGATAGGAAAGCGATAGGACATCATCCATACCGTCGTTGTCGGGTGAAATTAACGTGGGATAAAGTTGCAACAATTCATCGGTTTCTGCTACTGAAACGCCTTGTGAATTCGGACACCCCGGCGTTGCATAGCCGGATATTTTGGATGCCGAATGCCAATTATGGGTCTCTGTTCCCGATTTCTCAAAGTCTAACCGTTCGAGAGAAACGCCTTTGGTATCGGCCAAAAGTGCGTAGTGCATGGATGTATGGTAATAAATTTCATCTATACGTGTAGAATCTTTTCGGGTTAATGCCAATCGTGCAGAGGTGTTAGAAAGCGCAGGAAAATTCGGCATTTCAACCAAGTTTGCATCCAAGCAGATTGAATGAAATTGGGATAGTTTGTCCGGTGTTTTGGAAAGAACGGCATACATTTTGGATGGTATTGTTAGTTCCGAATGGGTTGCTACAGCAAGCATTCTTGAAAGTATGTCCTGTTCGTCGAATATAGCCAAATACAGTTCCGACAGCCTTACGTCTTGTTCCGAATGATTAAAAATCTCTATATATTCAGCCGAATTTTCCATAGGATTGAACATAATTTCGGTTATAACTATATCGGAATCTTCAATTATAACAGGCGGATCCGGAATTGGGTCCGACTCTATCTCACAGACTTTCACTTCACCAAAAGCATACCGGTTGTAACGCGAAGCCGTACTATATCGGCAATAGAATCCGAATGCAACGGTTTTTTGAAACGTTGAATCTACAAACACTTCACCTTCCGGTATAATCGGCAAGTCCGACCCGACATCCGAAAACACCTGCCATTCGCCGTTTGGGAAACGTTTGATGCGAAGCCGAACAGATAGTCCGCCACTGGCATCAAATACGGATATTCCGGAAAAGATTAATAGGTTTTTGCTTCCTTCCTGTCGAAAGATTTGAATGTTGTTTTTTCCTCCGGTTTGACCGAGTTGCAGAAAATAGCCGTTTAGTGCGCCTTTCAGATTGTTCGTGTCGCTCATCAAATACACCCGCACATAATTTGTAGAGGACGGATTGAAGCCCAATTCTATCTTAAAATTCCACTCCACGCTGTCGCAAAGCACATTTGCAACAGCATATTGTAAGGTAGACGAAGTTTGCTGGCCTTGCAGTTGCAGTATACCGTTTTGGGGATAGAAATATGCGGTATCACCAAACCATTGATGATTCAAACTGTCGCGATGTTTAAACATTTCGTGAATTTGTGCAAAACTCATTAGCGGAGCAAGGGCGCAGAGGATTAAAAGGTATTTTTTCATGATTTATGTGTTTTACCCTATATAACGCACAAACCTTGTTTTTCGTATACGAAAAGTGTTAAAAAATGTTAAAATGTTAATAAATTTCCTGTTTTGTTGATAACTTTTGACAAAATATCTGTTACAGACAAACAAGCTATGGCATCTCTAATAATTCCAAAATCAAGGATGCGATTGAGATAAAAGCGCAGTTTACTTTAGTAAATGAGCATTTTATCAATTGAGCATAACGCAGAGTTTGGAGTCATTAGAAATGCCCATTAAAAAGCGATATAATCTCGTGGATTTACGGGGAGTCCGTTATACCAAAGTTCAAAATGCAAAATCGGGCCTTTGTAATCTTCGCCGGAATTGCCGATAAAGGCAATCGGTTCACCGGCTTCCACATTATCTCCGGCACGTTTTAGAACGGCGGAATTATATTTGTATAGCGAAAGCACATTGTTTTCGTGTTGAATAGTTATCACATATCCGCCATCGGCCGTCCATTCCGACGAAATCACGGTGCCTTTTTGAATGGCTTTGACAACATCATCCTTTTTCCCTGTTATATCAATGCCAAAGTGTTTGTTGTATTCGTCAAAATCGCCCACAATCGTGCCTTCGAGAGGAACATAATAGAAGATTTGCGAGCCCGATTGTGTATTAAAACTCACTTTGGATTGGGACGGTTCCGAAGAATTTTGAAGAATTTCTGCTTCAACTATGAACTCGGAATTTTGTTGAGCGAGGTTAAATTTCTCGCCTTGTTCAATCTGGTTGCGCAATTCATCGTCTTCTTTACTGCGCTCGTAAGTAATTTGGTCGTAGTTGTGGAGCACAATCGAATCTTGTATATCTTCAACGGTTTCAATGGGTATTTTCCCCGATATAGCCATATCCATCGCATACAACAGTTTTTCTTGGGCATTAACCAGCATTTCGAGCGAATCAATCTTGCTCTGATTGTGATAGGCCATCCGAGTTACTTCGTCTTTAGTATAGCCCGGAATAAATTCACGGAGTGATGTGAACGATATTAGCGTAATCGTTCCCACAATCAATATAAGAGCCGTCATTCCCATCGTAACAAACACATTCAAGCGCGACAACCGGAACGAAAACTTCTCTTGGAACGTTTCATTCATAACCACCAAACGGTACTTATCATGAACGTTTGAAAAAAGACGATTATACCACTGTTTGAAAAAAGACTTCATCCATTTTTTTGTAATTTGCAAAGATACGATTTTTTTTGTACCTTTGCAAGCCTAAAATTGATATATATGCACTTAAATTCTATTCCCGAAGCCTTAGAAGATATTAAAAATGGTCGCTTTGTGATTGTTGTAGACGATGCCGATCGTGAAAACGAAGGCGATTTTGTATGTGCGGCCGAAACGATTACGCCGGAAATGGTCAACTTCATGATTAAAGAAGGCCGTGGTGTGGTTTGCGCACCTATCACAGAAGCTCGTTGCAAAGAGTTGGAGTTAGACATGCAGATTGCGGATAATTCCAATACGTCTATACACGGCACGCCGTTTACCATCACGGTGGATTTACTTGGTAGCGGCTGTACAACGGGTGTTTCTACACACGACCGTGCGGCTACAATTCGCGCTTTGGCCGACCCTAAAATTCAGCCTTTGGATTTTGGACGTCCCGGTCATATCAACCCATTGAGAGCCAAAAACGGCGGTGTTTTACAACGTTCCGGACATACGGAAGCGGCCGTGGATTTAGCCCGTTTGGCAGGCTTGCAACCCGCTGGTTCGCTCATCGAAATCATGAACGAAGACGGCTCTATGGCTCGCCTACCGCAATTGCTTGAGATTGCCAAAAAGTTCAACCTAAAAATCATCAGTATTGAGGATTTGATTGCGTACCGCGTGGCCAACGAAAGTTTAATTCAATTTGAAGTAGAGGTGGACTTGCCTACCAAATGGGGCACCTTTAAACTCAAGGCGTTTACCGAGAAACAAACAGGCATTGCGCATATTGCCCTTACAAAAGGCGAATGGAACGAGGATGAGCCTGTGCTGGTGCGTGTGCATTCGTCGTGCGTTACGGGCGATATTTTTAACTCATGCAAATGCGATTGCGGCGACCAGCTGCATGATGCGATGGCGATGGTAGACAAGGCCGGAAAAGGCATTGTGCTCTACATGTATCAGGAAGGGCGCGGCATTGGATTGATTAATAAATTGAAGGCTTACAAATTGCAAGAACAAGGCGTGGATACGGTGGATGCCAACGTGATGCTTGGTTTTCGTCCAGATGAACGGGATTACGGTATCGGCGCACAAATTCTACGCTATCTGAAAGCGAATAAAATCAAACTTATTACCAATAATCCGGTGAAACGGATTGGTTTGGAAGGATACGGCATCGAGATTGTGGATACAATTCCGATTGTAGTCGAAGCTAATGCACACAATCAAACCTATTTACGAACTAAACAGGAGCGGATGGGGCATCAGTTAAAGATGTAATTCTTGCTTTATTCGTTTTTTATTCGTATCTTTGTACTGCATTTAGATTATACACCTCAAATTCAGCCTATGAAGAATTAAATACGAGATTTTTATTTGGAACCCGGAACTCCCTACTCTGTTGGGGAATTTGGTGTGTCTCACATTTTTTTTTAGTGAATAATAATTATGAATAGTGATAAAATATTAAACTATTCATGAGCGAGGGTGTCTAATATAGAATTAAAATTGTAAATTGTAAAAAGGGCCTACGGGGC
>JAITVC010000096.1 GCA_031286005.1 Bacteroidales bacterium | reverse complement strand
AAAAACACCGTCGTTCAATGTTAATCCGGCCAAAAACATCTTTAAATGTTTTGGTTGCGGGAAAGGTGGCGATGCGGTAACGTTTTTGATGGAACACGAACATTTTTCTTATCCCGAAGCGTTGCGTTATTTGGCAAAAAAGTACGGCATTCCAATTCAAGAGGAGGAACAAACGCCGGAAATGATTCAGCAAATGAACGAGCGCGAGGGGTTGTTCAATGTTACCGAGTTTGCCAAAAATCAGTTTGGCGACTTGTTGCATCACAACGATAGCGGACGTTCCATCGGTTTATCATATTTTAGAGAGCGGGGATTTTCACCTACCATTATTGAGAAATTTCAATTGGGGTATTGTTTGGACGAGTGGGATAGTTTTACGAAAACCGCCATTGCGAAAGGTTACAATGCTGATTATTTAGTCAAAACCGGATTGAGTATCCGACGTGATGACGGCACGATGTACGACCGTTTCAAAGGCCGTGTAATGTTCCCTATTCACAACCTTTCGGGACGAACGATTGCTTTTGGCGGCCGCACGTTAATTACCGATAAAGCCAAAGCGGCCAAATATGTCAACTCGCCGGAATCGGATATTTACAGCAAAAGCAAGGTGCTCTACGGCCTGCATTTCTCTAAGACGGCGATTGTTCAACAAGACACTTGTTTGTTGGTGGAAGGCTATACCGATGTGATTTCGCTCCATCAAGCGGGTGTGGAAAATGTGGTGGCCTCATCGGGAACTTCGCTAACCACCGAACAAATCAAACTCATCAGCCGATATACTAAAAATATCGTGATGCTGTATGATGGCGATGCGGCCGGTATCAAAGCCTCATTCCGTGGAATGGATATGATTTTGCAGGAAGGGCTAAATGTTCGCATTGTGTTGTTTCCCGATGGCGAAGATCCGGATTCGTTTGCTCGTTCGCACAGTTCGACCGATGTGCAAAAATTTATTGCCGACCATGCTGTTGATTTCATCCGTTTCAAAGCGAATATTTTGTTGAAGGAAGCCAACGGCGATCCAATCAAAAAAACCGCACTACTCAAAGATGTGGTGAGTAGCATTGCGTTGATTCCCGATGAGATTTCACGAACTATTTACACAACGGAATGCAGCCGCATTTTGGACTTCCCTGAATCGATATTGATTAGTGAAATCAATAAAATTCTTCGTGCTAATTTCAAAAAGAAGCATAACGAATCTGCCGAAAATATTGAGGCCATCGCTCCTCCCGATGTGCCCATAACGCCCACCGAACAAACCATTGAGGGCGATGCTAACAAAGAGCGTGAGATTATTCGCATTTTGGTGAACTATCACCACGCCGAAATACCTGTAGTAACGGATGAAGAAAGCGGAGAAACTCAACGCATCAATGTAGCCAAACATATTTTTGAAGATATTTCCAACGATGAACTGACGTTTGATAATCCGTTGTACAACTTGATTTTTCAGGCATTTTCAAATTCGAAAAATCCGGTAGATGATGCATTTTTCTGTCATCACGAAAACGAACAAGTCAAACAATTGGCCAGCGACTTGATGAACTCTCCGCACAATATCAGCAAAAATTGGAAAGAAAAAGGCATTGCTATCAAGGAAGAATCGGAGGAAGACAAGCTCTCGCAATTGGTGTCGGACTGCTTGTTGACGTTCAAATTGTGCAAAGTGGAAAAGGAGAAAGCAAAACTTAGTGAACAATTAAAAACCGAAAAGAGCGATGAGAATATCCAAATATTACTTGTGCAGTTGGCCAAATACGAACGAGTTCGTGTGCAAATATCCAACCTTTTAGGTCGAGTTGTTACAAGATAGTGAATAAAAAATGAGTAATCGTCTATACATAGTTCCCACGCCCATCGGCAATCTCGAAGACTTGACTTTTCGGGCATTGCGCATTTTGAAAGAAGTTGACTTAATTTTGGCAGAAGACACACGTGATTCCGCCAAATTGCTCAACCATTACGACATTCTCACACCGATGCAATCGTATCACTTGTTCAACGAACATCAAAAAGTGCAAGCGTTTGTGGCGCAAATTCAATCGGGCAAATCTATTGCTCTGATTAGCGATGCAGGCACTCCGGCGATTTCCGATCCGGGATTTCTGTTGGTGCGCGAATGCGTGAACGCAGGCATCGAAATAGAATGTTTGCCCGGCGCTACGGCGTTTGTTCCGGCTTTGGTCAATTCTGCTTTGCCTTGCGAACGCTTTATCTTCGAGGGTTTCTTGCCGGTCAAAAAAGGTCGTCAAACCAAATTGCAACAACTCAAAGAGCAAGATTGCACGATGATTTTTTACGAATCACCATTTCGTTTAGTCAAAACATTGGAACAATTTGCCGAACTTTTCGGAAACGACAGAAAAGCCTGCGTATGTAGAGAATTAACCAAACTATACGAAGAAAACAAACGAGGTACTTTACAAGAATTAATAGCTCACTTTTCGCAAAAAGAGGTGAAAGGCGAAATCGTCCTTATTGTGGCCGGTAAATAAACATTACACCTAAAAATCCGTTAGAGACAAACCCAATCCCATCCTTATGAAACACTCAATCTTAATCTGCATGTTTGCCCTACTTGCCGGTTTCACGGCCAAAGCTGATTATTTGGTGAATGTTCCGCAAACATTAAAACAACCCAATGGAGAAATACTGCATTGCTTGGCTTCGGGCGATGAATTTTACAATTGGCTTCACGATGAAAACGGATTTACTATTGTTCAAGCCGAAGACGGCTATTATTATTATGCTACAAAAATTCAAGGGCGCATTGTACCGTCACCCTACCAGGCTGGTCGTACAAATCCGGCAGAACAGGGATTAGAGCCGTATTTAAAAATTGGCCGCGAGTCCTATCTTGAAAAGCGTAAAGCCAAAGCACCTGCAATGAAAAGAGCAGCTAAAGCACCAAACAATACCGGCGTTTTGAATGCCGTAACTATCTATATTCGCTTTGCGGATGATGCTGAATTTTTACAAGAAGATGTCTTCAATCAACATAATAATTTTGATGGCGCTGATTATTCCTTAAGAAATTATTTCAAACAGGCTTCGTACAATCAATTAGATGTTCGCACAACGCATATTCCGGCGAACAATACTGCGACTATTTCTTCGTATAGAGATAACAATCTTCGGAATTATTACCGTCCCTACAATGCAACAACTAATACAATCGGTTATAGAAATGATGAGGACCATCGTGTGCGGGAATGGACCTTGCTAAGAAATGCCATCAATTGGGTCAGAACGAACCATCCTATTCCGGATAACATAGATATAGACCGAAACAAAGATGGTGTGGCTGATTTGGTTTGTTTCATCATTAAAGGTAATGCAGACGGTTGGAACGATATGCTTTGGGCACATAAATGGACTTTGCCGCCAGCCTATCAAACTACCTTGAAAGGCAGCATACGTGTTGAAGAGTTTGCCTTTGAGCCGGAACAACAAACATCGGTGCGCACCCTTTGCCACGAGGCATTTCACGTGCTTGGCTCTCCGGATTTATACCATTACGATACGTTATACAATCATCTGACTCCGGTTGGTGCATGGGATTTGATGGATGAAGGAGGTGGACACATGTTGGCCTATATGAAAATGCAATACGGCGGTTGGATTCCCAATTCCGTTCCAACACTCACGCAAGCCGGCACATACACCTTGCTTTCACAAGGCAAAACACCAAGTTTGTTTAAGATTCCGGGACAAGGCAATGAATATTTTACAGTCGAATACAGACAACGCACTGATGACGACTATGAAGCCAATCTGCCCGGAAGCGGATTGATTGTAACTCGCATCAATTCCAATGTGTCCGGAGGCAATATGAATTATAACGGAACAACGACAATGGATGAGGTTTATGTGCTTCGTCCGGGCGGAACGCCTACCGAAAACGGCCAAATTTCGAGTGCCTATGTGTCGGACAAAGTGGGACGCACAGCAATATCAAAAGACCATGCGATAAAGCCTTTTTACAGCAACGGTTCACTTGCTGAATTTTCCATTTTTGATGTGATGGATTTTGGAGATTCCATTCAATTTAAGTTTGCGCCCGAACTGGTATTAAATCCCACCCATATTGCAGGAAAATGGCAACAAGACAGTATTCTCTTAACGTGGATGCCAAACTCGGAAAGCCGCAATATAGTCTTGATTGGCGATACAATCCCCCTTAATGACCGATTGGAAAACAATACAGCATATCAAGTGGGCAACCAACTTCCGAAAGGGGCAACGGTTCTTTTTATGGGTAGCGACACCACATTTGTTCACTCCCCCATAATGCTCAACAAGACCTATTATTACAGACTATTCTCGAATAAAAACAAACTGTATTCACTGGGCGCGGATATTTATTTTTCAACTACAAAAGATACGGTTTTAAAATACGACGTTCTATCTAATTTTTTACCCACAGACACCTTATTTTACTATTGGTCGTTTGATTTCAATAATCGGCCTAATCCTGTATTTGGGCATAATGTTTTTGGCTATTCAAAATTTGTAGAACGCTATACGAATAATACCCTCAAACGGGTGCATGGGTTAAGATTTTTGGTTGATAAAGCCGTTCGGAAAAATAGTGATGCAAGTTTATATTTGTCTGTTTGGGATGTGGACGAAGCCGGTGTTCCGGGCCGAGAATTAAGTGTTGAAGAAGTTTCATACCGCGACATCATTAATATCAATGAGGGCTGGACAACTGCTTATTTCAAAAATCCACCGGTTGTGAAATCCGATTTCTTCATTGGACTTTCAATCCGGTATCGAACGCCATTAGACACGTTTGCATTATATGCCACAGAAGAACAACCCGACCGTTCAATTATGTCGTTTATATATTTCGACAATCAATATATCTCGATTTATGAAAGGCACGATATAAATATCGCTTATGCATACGAGGTCATAACGAGTTCGGGCGGATGCTATGTAACCACGTTGCCACAATGGTTCAACCTCACCACAGACGGGGCGAATGGCAAAACGATAGAGGTTTTTTCGCCATGCTCGGATTATGATGTTGTTTGCAAAGATGCTTGGATTCATTGTTCGGTAGACCGAACCGTAGACCGCCTTACGGTTGATGTGGACGAAGCAACAACTGGCGATCGTGTTGGCGAAATCCTCGTGATAGCCAAAACCGATACGGCTCGCCTTTTCATTTATCAAGGTGCTTCCGTAAATGTTCAAGAAGATCTGGATTTGGCCGTTCGTATATTCCCTAATCCCAGCAAAGACGGTATATTCTATGTGCAATCGGAGGATGGAGAATTGCGCTTGGATGTGTTTGATATGATGGGCAGAAACATTTGGTCGCACCAAACATTCTCCGGCGGCGAGAAAATTGATTTATCTGCACAAAAAAGCGGTCTGTACCTGCTTCGTGTAACCAAAAACGGCCAACAAAAAACGTTTAAATTAATTAAACAATAGCCAATATCGCCGATTTTTCGGACACTTTTATCGTGTACGTTGCACCAAACACCAGCGTTTTATTAACCTCGCAATGTCCTGCGGGAATATCAAATAGCACAGGATAATTATAATCCGAAACATGTTCGGAAATAATTTCATAGACTGTTTGTCCAAATGGAATAGCGTTGTCCTGCAAATCCGTGAATTGTCCAACCGCCAAACCAGCCAATTGGTCAAGTTTCCCCGCACGTTTCAAAGTCATCAGCATACGGTCAATAGCATACTTGTATTCGCCAACATCTTCCAAAAATAAAATCTTTCCACGAGTATCGATGTCGGATACACTGCCCAACAAACTACACAAAATAGCTAAATTTCCTCCTACCAACTGACCGGTTGCCTTACCGGTTTTGTTCAGTGGATTGAATAGCGGCGCATACGATTCAAATGCTCCAAAAAGTGCGCTTTTCAAAGCCTCTAAACTATCATTCATATTTGAAAATTCAGGAAAATTCAACGGCATTTCGGCATGAAGCGAAGCCATATCGTAATTTTTCAAAACATGACATTGAAGCGCCGTAACATCGCTGTAGCCCACAATCCATTTCGGATATTTAATAAACCGGGTAAAATCCAATTGGTCGATAATCCGAACAGAGCCGTAGCCTCCACGAAGGCAAACAATAGCCTTCACATTCGGATTATCCAATTGCATTTGAAAATCTCGTGTTCGCAATTCATCATCGCCTGCAAATTGATGGAACGATGCCGTTGCCGACTCGCCAACGATAACCTCAAAGCCCCAATGTTCAAAATGCTTTCGGGCATTTTCAACAACAGAGAAATCCACCTTTTTAGCCGTAGACACTAAAGCAATTGTATCGCCTTTTTGTAAAAATTTTGGAAGAATAGCCATATCGCTTGCAAAGATACAAAAAAGTTAAGAACTAAAAGTGAAGAACTATGAGTTATCCATTATTTTTTGTATCTTTGTGTGAGAATTTTTGAACAGTTACCCCATTTATGAAAAAACGCATCGCCATATTAGGATCCACAGGATCTATCGGAACACAAGCATTAGAGGTTATTTCCGAACAACCGGAACATTTTGAAGTCGAAGTTCTGACGGCACAAAACCAATGGGAATTATTAGTCAAGCAAGCCATTCAGTACAATCCCAATGCGGTTGTCATTGGTAACGAAACCTTCTACAAGAATG
>JAITVC010000054.1 GCA_031286005.1 Bacteroidales bacterium | reverse complement strand
ATGCCCAAACTCGAAGGCAAGCGCATGATTATGATGATTACGCCGAAGAAATAAGTCCCGATCTAAAAAATTTAAACTGAAATTAAAAGGCGTGAGTTCTATACCTAACAGAACTCACGCCTTATTTTAATGGTTAATGATGACTAACCGAATTAGATTCAACTATTAAATCCAACATTATTTCGCAAGCATCAAACCATTGCAATATTTAGATAACTCCATCAAACTATTGTGATTATTAAAATCAACATTATGCTCGGATAGATACAACTCAATCTGAAGCTTGATCTTAGGATAGAGTTTGAGGTAGTTTCTTTTGGTGGCTAATCTTATTTTTCCATTTTTCATCAGATAGAAAACCGTTTCTATCCGATAGTCTTTATGAGAGATTCGTTTTGAAGATGTTTCGTAAAGAGAACCTGCAAAAGATGTTATGGGCACTTCTTTAACAGCAACGGTATTAGTTGGTATACCATAGGCTCCGGTGGTTTGTTTTTTGGTGATAACACGTGTTTTTTGCAACAAGGCAACAGAACCGTCTAAAACAATAATAGCATAGCCTTGATCAACCGGCACAAAAATATCTTTCCCGATTTTGACATGGGTCATGTTGGGCTGACGAACTAAATCCAAAATCTGCCCATCCTCAAGATGATTAAAAAATTGCATGGTTTGCAGTACAAAATTGTAATTCATCATGGCTTTGGATACGCTCCCGTCCGAATAATATACCGTGCCCAATTGGAACTCATCGTAAACATATATTTTTTCAGAAATAGAATCACTCTCTTGTGCCCAAATAAACCATCCGTTCAGCAGGCAAACTATAAGTATGAAAAGGCGTTTCATCGGAATTTGTTTTTGAAGTGTGTAATAAAAAAACCGCCCCGATCGAGGCGGTTTTTTCGTAATTTTAAAATTACTTTTTAGTAAACGTAATTGGCACATTGCTTGCAGCGCCAAAAGAATAGCCAGGCTCTCCATTAACTGATAAAAGCCATGGTGTAGTAAAGCTGAACGAAAATGTTCCACAAGTCGAGAGATTACCAGAGCCAGCACTCCAAGAGATATTCGAATATCCAGGGCCAATCCAAGAAGCATCATCGTAGAAAACTTGTGATGGAAAGTTGAAAGCATACGTAGCCATATTAATCTCTACTTTTAGCGTGCGGTCGAAAGCCGGAGAGCCGCCTGATGCCGTTGTAGTGTTTGTAAAGATCAGCCCAGATCCAGGTTTGTCAGGATCTTCTGTAGCAACTAAATCGTAGATTTCACCCCACCAGGTTCCTGAATTTAGTTCCCAATCGCCGAGCAGATCTGCAAACACGAATTCGCAAGCAATATTGAATGACCAATTTGAGCTAAGCATAGCCGTTTGACCTGGTTTCATTGGAATTGCAGCATAATCACCTGTTGTGAATCCGGTTAATTTTGTCCAACCAGGGAATATTTTACCGGCTTTTGTGTGTACGGTGTAATAGAACGAAAACTGATCGCCACCAGCCAAACTACCACCACCGGTAGCGTCCAAAAGTTGGCGGATAGTGTAGGTAAATTTCGTTGTATCAGTTAAGCTCAGCGATGTTATTGAACCAAGAGTGGCACTTTTCCATCCTTCGGTGGTGCGGTTTTTAACAACGCAAATATCAATTGACGTAAAATTATCTGTACCAAAAGGATGCATCAATGCACCTAAAGTAATGGCTGTTGATTCTGGTGTTACCACGTTGACCAATTGCGGAGCATCAATTTTGAAAAAATGAATAAACGCAGTTCGGTCAGCGTTTTCCGCTTCGGGGAACGGTATGTCGGCCTTACCACAGGACGTTAGCAGTATGGCTAATCCCCAAAAACAGATACTAAGTATTTTGATTATATTTTTCATGTGTTTTAGTTTTTTGTAATTAATACTATTGATCATAACCATTATTGCACCCAAAACGGTTTAACTTGTTGGTTTTGTTTTTGTGCCATGCTTTTGTTGCGATCAATTTCTCCTTGTGGGTACCACATTGAGTAAGGATATGCGTTTGCACATACAGTTGAGCGTTCTTCTCCGGTAGACGGGTCGATTCCATAGCCAGGAGTATTGGCGTCGAACAATTTCGGGAAACCTGTACGGCGGTATGCGTTATAGGCTTCCAAACTGTTGAACACATCGTGCAACCATTTTTGAAGCATCACATGTTCCAATTTTTCGGATGCATTTGCTGCATCGTATTTTGCGAGAACAGCATCTTTATACGTTGTGATTGCATCGGATTCAATGCCGTTTGCAGGAGCACCACCTTTACCTTTGCAATATTTATTGAGGTGTGCAAACGTAGCATCTATAGCTTCGCCCAATTTAGCTTTGGCATCTCCGGCCATTTCTCCGGCAAGAATCATTTCTGCTTCTTCATACAGCATATCCGAATAGGTGTAAATTTTTTGAATACCAGCACCTTGCGTTCCTACGTCTTTTTTCGTAACAGCACCTTCATTACCTTCGCCGTTATCATAAATACCACCGGCAGGGTAAAGCCCCCATGCGGAAGCATAATTGGTAATTGAAGCTCCTTCACGACCGGATCTGTCGCCAAATAAAATCGTAATGAAACCTCCATCCCTATAGGAGAGTTGGTAACCGCCTGCTTCTCCGTCTGATTTACTTTGGTTAAAGAAGTAATAAGGAATACGCGGGTCTACGATTCCGCCAAGCGGATTATCGGGATAATTGTAATTTGTGTAACCTTTCATAATTTCGTAAATCCAAGGGCTTACATACGCTGTGTGTTGGCCTACTCCATAGCAACGAGCAAAACCTCGGAAACGTTCGTCTTCAGGAGATTCTGTGGTTGTTCCCAATAATTCAAACTCACTGTCCGTGTCAATACGCGGACCGGCGATAGCTTCTGTTAGCAAATCCGACCAACCAGTAATTTGGCTCTTAACTTGTTTCGTATTGTTCAGCATACGAAACATCAATGAGTTCGCTAAAGCTATCCATTTGTCTACATCACCATTATAAATAATGTCTGCACTACCGGGGCGGAGCGAGTTGTTTCCATCTGCTGTTGTTGTAGCCAAGTCTCCTTTGGCATCTTTCAACAATGCAAAGCAAGCGTTGTAGATTGCGGCGCCATCATCCACTTGCGGGTATGGAAATTCCACTGGGTCGGAGGCTTGCGAAAAAGGCACGTCGCCGAACATATCCACCATCGCCATGTAAGTATAAGCTTTCATAACTTTAGAAATACCGGTATAGTGAAAGTTCTTTTCTTCTTCGGCTGTCGTAATAATTTGTTCATAAGTAGGTAGGGCATACGAATAAACCAAGTTCCAAAAATTGCCAATACCTACGTTATTACCTGGCGTTAAACCATATTGGTTTGGACTTTCGCGAACCGTCATGTGATGCACGAATACTGAGAACATTCCCGTCAAGTAATTTCCATCAGGACTAACTGCGTAAGTCGTTTGTGATTGAGCAAAAGTCAACAATTTATTCAATTCCGCCTTAGTCGGAACATTAGGGTTTTTGTTGACATCAAGAAATTTCTGGCATGACGTAGCTACTACGGCTGCTACGCCAAGAACCATGATTATATTTAAAATCTTTTTCATAATGTATCATTTTTAATATTAGTGAAAATTAAAACGTAAATTTGAGGTTAATACCGTAACGTCTTGTTGAAGGAGCAATGGTATTTTGAATACCTTGTATATTCGAATCAGCGCCAAATGTGCTACCTACCGGATCTACGTTGGTATGTTTCGGAATATTCGGAGCATAGAACCAAAGGTTGCGGGCAGAGAACGAAATTTCACAAGAACCGATGGGCAATTTGGACAAATATTGTTTTGGAATGCTATAACCTAACGATATTTCACGGAGACGGAACACGGTTGCGTCAAACACCTTAAATTCGTTTGCACTATTAACCGCAAATGTATTTCCAAACCAAAGATTGGATTGTTGCAACGGCGTTACGTTAGCTATTTTATCGCCTTCGGCATCCAAATAGAGATTACCTTCGGCATCGGAATAATAACCTGGTATAACAAACCCACCTTCACGGTCGACATTATACATACTTACACCACGGCCGATGATATCACTAACCGGCTCTGAATAAACATCTCCGCCTTTCTGGAAATCAAACATAAAAGAAAGGCTAAAGCCAAATGCCGTAAACGTGGAAGCTACAGAGGTTACAAAATCAGGATGTGGAGATCCAAGGAAAGTGTCTACAGGGTGCGTATGAAGCTGTCCGTTAATCGGATTAATTAACAAATTGCCTTCGTTATCGCGCCGAACACGCGTACCTCTGAAATATCCGTAAGGCATTCCCGGTTCAAGAACGAGAGTTACTTGTCCACCACCACCAGTGCCGAATGTTACAGGCTCATCACTATCAGCGTATGTGCTAATAACTGTATTTTTGTTTTTTGTGAAATTCCAAAGTAAGTTCCATTCAAAATTTTTAGTTTTAATCACTTGTCCTTCAACTAAAAGCTCTACTCCTTTATTTTGCACTTCACCAAAATTTGTATACAAAGAAGATTTACCGGTGGTGTATGGTGTTGCCAAAGGAGCGATTTGATCTGTTGTACGACGATTGTACCATGTAAAATCAATTGACATGCGATCCTTAAACAAGCCTAAAATACCGCCAAGTTCCATTTCGTGCGTAAATTCGGGTCTCAAATTTTCGTCATACACCGATGCCGGAAGAAACATCCGTGGCAGTCCGTAGAAAGGAGTTTCAATTCCAAGATTGGTACCTAAGTAGTCGTAATAAACACCTGCATCATTACCGACTTTAGCCCAACCTGCACGCAGACGAACATTTGACAGATAGTCGTTTTTTATTGACGGAACTGCATCGGTCAATACAAATGAACCGTTTAGGGCTGGATAAAAATAACTGTTGTTTTTCGTTGGAAGTGTTGACGACCAATCGTTTCTGCCGGTTAAATTTAAAAATAAGTAATTTTTATAACCTAACGCAACATCTGCAAAAACAGCGGCTAAACGACGCTTATACGTATAACTGTACGCCCATGGATCTTGCATGTTATCTGCTGTGTACACACCTGGAACAGTAAAATTTGCACCTCCGGTCGAAACATCGCTGTATTGGCGTTGGTTTAAGTTTTGACCAACAATAGCTTGCAACGAAATATCTTTGGTCAACATTTTGGTTAAGGTAAGCATAAGGTTCGATTCAATTTCTCCGTTTTGGATTCGTTCAAAAGTGGTCTGACCTGTTCCTCCACCCACGCGGGAACCCACATCAATAATGGATGTACGATTTGAAAAATTAATATTAGAACCTAACTGGTATCTTACGTTAAGCCAAGATGTAATATCGTAGCCAATACCGGCCTGGGCAACAACACGGTTCATTTTTGTGTTAACAGTGTTATGCCTAACTGCCCACATCGGATGGTCGAATTGTCCGCCGCCAACCCAGTCTATAGGGCGGTCTTGTTGGTCTGCATACGGCAAAGAGATATCCCAATTACGGGCCATAAGCATAGTACGAGCAAATGACGATGTACCACCCGCATAAGAGTTGCTGCCATATGTAGAACCCAATTGATCGGTATTCGAAAATGCAACATTTCCTGAAATTTTAAATTTGTTATCCAATGTGTTATTACCGCCAACACTAACGCTTGTCCGTGTGAAATGCGTGTTGGGGATATAGCTTTCTTGATGCATGCGCGAGGCGGTCAAATTGAAAACTCCTTTGTCATTTTGACTGGATACATTGAACGAATAGTCTTGCATAAAACCTGTGCGGAACAAATCTTTTACATTATTCGGGTGGGCTATATAAGGAATTTTTCCGGTAGGGAAGAGTTCCGGATAAGCGTTGTTGATCGGAGCCCATTGCGAAGCATTGATAGAGTCGCCAACATCCAATCGACTTCCGAAAGAGCCATTCGAAGAACCGGAATTATTGAAATTGGCACCTGCTCCATATTTGTTTTGGTAATCCGGAAGACTTGAAATTGTTTCCCAAGCCCAAGACGTTGCAAGCGTAACTTCTGTGCCTTTTTGCGACGGACGGCGAGTTTTAGAACCGGATTTGGTTGTGATTAAAATAACCCCATTTGCAGCACGCGAACCATAAAGGGCAGCAGCAGCAGCGCCTTTCAATACTTGCATCGATTCGATATCGTTCGGGTCAAGTGTGCTGAAGCTATTACCATAAGCGCCACCGGAAGATGTCAACTGAGTACTACCCGAGCCTAAAGTTTGATTACTATAAGGAATACCATCTACAACAAACAGAGGTTGGTTATCTCCGAAAAAAGACGAATTGCCGCGAATAGTGATACGTGTTGACGAACCGGCAGCACCTGATGTTCCACTGATACCCACTCCCGGAACTTTACCTTCCAAGGCACGCAAAGCATCGGGTTCTGATTTTTGAACTAATTCGTCAGAACCTACATTGGATGTGGCAAACCCAACGCTTTTTTCAGAGCGGTTAATACCTAAAGCCGTTACTACAACCCCTTCTAATTGTTGCGCATCACTCTTCATCACAACATCAATCGAGGTCTGTCCTCCAATCTCAATTTCTTGTGTCGCCATCCCCATGAACGTAAATACCAAGTGTGTAACTTCACTTGGTACATTCAAACTGTACCGCCCGGAAATGTCGGTTGTTATTCCGACGGCCGGCATACCTTTAGCCACAACTTGCACTCCCGGAAGACCTTGGTTGTCTTCGCTGCTTACCACGGTTCCCGTGATTGTGCGTTGAGCTTGTAACATTTGTGCCCCTGAAAATAGTAGGGC
>JAITVC010000161.1 GCA_031286005.1 Bacteroidales bacterium | reverse complement strand
CGCATTTTTACGAACGTTAGAATCGGGCATTCGTTTGTTGGATCAACTTATGGCGAAAGCTAAGGGTGAGAACGCCAAAGAGATTTCGGGACGTGATGCGTTTGTGTTGTATGATACTTACGGATTTCCGTTTGATTTGACGGATTTAATCTTGAAAGAAAACGGCCTGTCGGTAAACAACGACGAATTTGAGAAGGAACTTAATCAGCAAAAAGAACGTTCGCGACAAGCGGCAGCGGTGGAAACCGATGATTGGGTTACGGTGCATACGGGCGAGGAAACTAACTTCGTGGGCTACGATCACAACACTTGCGAAGCACGGATATTGAAGTATCGCAAGGTGTCGGCCAAGACTAAAACGTATTTTCAGTTGGTGTTGGATCAAACACCGTTTTATGCTGAAAGTGGCGGTCAAGTGGGCGATAGAGGCGTGCTGGTTAATTCGCAAAATGACAAGGTTGAGATTTTTGATACGAAAAAAGAAAACAATCTGACGGTGCACTTGTGCATGGAATTGCCCGAAAAGCCGGAAGAAACGTTTACTGCGCAAATTGATTGCGACGCTCGTTTGGCATCGGCTTGTAATCACAGCGCCACGCACTTGATGCATCACGCATTGCGCACGGTTTTGGGTACACATGTTGAGCAAAAAGGCTCATTGGTGCGGCCGGAGAGTTTGCGCTTTGACTTCTCGCATTTTCAAAAGATGACGGATGAGGAAATCCGCAAGGTGGAGCGTATGGTGAATGCGAAAATTCGTGAATGCCTACCGTTGAATGAATCGCGCTGCATACCTATTGCCAAAGCCCAAGAAAAGGGCGCTATGGCTTTGTTTGGCGAGAAATACGGCGATGAAGTGCGAGTGATAGAGTTTGGGGAGTCGGTGGAACTCTGCGGCGGTACGCACGTGTTGAATAGCGGGCAACTTGGATTCTTAAAAATCGTATCGGAATCGGCGATTGCTGCCGGTGTTCGACGGATTGAGGCTATTACGGCACAGGCTGTAGAAAACTATTGGTTTACATTGCAAGATTCGTTTAAGGAATTGCAAGAGATGTTCAAATCCTCTAACATCAAACAGGCTATTGAGAAAACGATTCAAGATAATGAAACGCTGAAGAAACAACTCGGCGATTTTGTAGAACAACGCAAGCAACAATTGAAACAGCATTTGCTGAATACGGCAGAGATGCGCAACACTATTCAATTGATAGAACTTCCCGAAGAAGGTGTTTTGCCCGAAATCATCAAAAGTTTGGCTGTGGATTTGCGGAAAGAATCATCGAATTTAGTGTTTATTGCCCGTTCGATACAGAATGGTCGTGCGTCAATTACGTTGGCGTTGGGCGATGATGTGGTGAAAGCCGGTCGACATGCGGGCAACCTTATCAAAGAGGCTGCTAAATTGATAGATGGAAGTGGCGGCGGACAACCGTTTTCGGCAACGGCAACCGGCACTAAGGTCAATGGTTTGGAAGATGCTGTGATGTATTTGAAGGGCGAGTTGTTGAAATAATAACCTAAAAGAACTATGGCAAAATCTGACAACAACGTTCTTACTCATGGTTTAAATGGTAAGATTGGCGATTTGTTGGTATTCTATCAACGTAAAGGTAAAACTATTGTAGCTAACAAGCCGATTAAAACATGGGAAGACTCTGAGAAACAAAAAGAACACCGTATCCGTTTTCGGAAAGCAGCACTCTATGCCAAAGCTGCACAACATCAAGATAACTATATTGTTGCTGCTGCGCAGAAAGGTCAATTGCCTTACAATTTGGCTGTTGCGGACTTCTTTCATGCACCTGAGATAGAAAAAGTAGACCTTTCGGGTTATTCCGGCAAGATTAACGACGAGATTATCATTACTGTTACTGATGATTTTGCAGTGAAATCCGTAAATGTTCGCATAACCAATTCTGACGGTACGTTGGTTGAAGAAAGCGAAGCGTGCCTTTCAAAAATTGACTATGAATGGATTTTTACTGCGGGTAAAATTAATGATAATTTGGCAAGTGGTAAAGTTGAGGTTTTTGCTTTTGATGAGCCGGGCAACCTATCTTCTTTTGAACAAGAGCTTTCACTATAGAAAGAATATAACGATAGTACAGCGGCAGTACAGCGGTAGTACAGCGGTAGTATAGCGGTACATTACCAAAGACGGCTCCAAGAGGTACCGTCTTTGTTGCTTTTTACAGGAAAAATGTAACTTATTTCTTGAAATATACCACCTTTTTGGTTTCAAAAAAGGGTTCTTCAAAATAATCGGAGATGTTGAAGAGGGTGATTTGGTGCTCAAAACCGTGAAGTTCTTCGGATAGGTCGCCACCTTTGAGATATAGGATGCCGTTGGGCAGGGTGTTGCGATTGCGGGGCGATATATTCTTCTTAATCCATTTCAGAAATTCGGGAAAGGCTGTTACGGCACGGCTTACAACAAAGTCGTATTGGTCTTTTAGGGTTTCGGCACGGGCTTGTTCGGCTTTAACATTGGTTAGTCCGACGGCTTTGGAGACTTCGGATACGACGTGAATCTTTTTAGCAATTGAATCCACCAAATGAAATTGACATTCGGGAAACAGGATGGCCAAAGGAATGCCCGGAAATCCGCCTCCTGTACCGACATCGAGAATCTTTGTGCCTTTTGAGAATTGAATTACTTTGGCAATGGCCAAAGCGTGTAAAATATGTTTCTCGGTAATATGCTCAATGTCTTTGCGGGAGATGACGTTTATTTTCTCATTCCAATCTGCATATAAAGCGGGCAGCATCGCAAATTGTTGGATTTGTGCTTCGCTTAAATTGGGAAAATATTTAGAAATTAATATCTCCATCGATCTTTGACATAACCGGTTTTATCTCTTGGCGTGTAATCCTTGACAAATCGCTGTTTGTTCGGGTCTTTTTCCATGCGGTTAATCACAACATTCAAGCCAAATTGAACATTGACAGCACGCATATCCACTACGCGAATGGCGCTAACTTTATCCACAATCAAATAGAGTTGAAGCGGGCCGAGATTGAGCGCAAATCCACCGCCGAAATTAAACACATTTTCATTGATGATGGAATTGTTGACAGAAACAGAGAAATAGGGGCCAAGCAGACGGGTGTAGGCAATCGTTAAAGTCTTTGTTTTTTGATTGCCGATTTGTGCATTCCACATGAG
>JAITVC010000273.1 GCA_031286005.1 Bacteroidales bacterium | reverse complement strand
AAGTTTCTGCGTTACTCGGACGTATGCCGTCGGCCGTAGGTTATCAACCTACTTTGGCTTCTGAAATGGGTTTAATGCAAGAGCGCATCACGTCTACAAAACGAGGCTCTATTACATCTGTTCAAGCGGTTTATGTGCCCGCAGATGACTTGACCGACCCTGCGCCTGCAACCACGTTTGCCCACTTGGATGCCACTACAGTGTTGAGCCGTAAAATCTCTGAACTTGGTATCTATCCGGCCGTAGACCCGTTGGATTCCACATCGCGAATCCTCACGCCAAAAGTGGTTGGCGAAGAGCATTACGAGATTGCACAACGTGTGAAGATGACGTTGCAACGCTACAAAGAATTGCAAGATATTATTGCCATTTTGGGTATGGACGAATTGAGCGACGAAGATAAATTAGTTGTGGCCAGAGCACGCCGTGTGCAACGGTTCTTGTCGCAACCGTTTCACGTTGCCGAGCAATTTACGGGCATTCCGGGCGTTTTCGTTCCCATAGAAGAAACCATTCGCGGATTTAAAATGATCCTTGACGGCGAAGTGGATCAATATCCCGAAGCTGCGTTCAACCTTGTTGGAACCATCGACGAGGCTATCGAGAAAGGTAAAAAAATGCTGTCATGAAATTAGAGATTTCAACTCCTCATAAAACGTTGTTCAACGGCGAAGTCAGCGCAGTGCAATGTCCGGGTAAAGACGGTTTGTTTCAAGTGCTGAACCATCACGCCCCCATGATTGCGGCTTTGGGTAAAGGCTCTGTGAAAATCGACTTGCCGAATGGCGAACCCCATCCACTAATCAATGTTCGCCGCGGCGTTTTACAAGTCTTAAATAATACCGTAACGATTTTAATTTCCGAATAAGCATGAAGACAGTTGTGCGTTTAGGATTAGCTGTTTTAAGCGGAGTCCTTTTGGGTTTGGCATGGACAGGCCCCTTTGCCGTAGTTTTAATTTTTATTGCTTTTATTCCGCTCTTTTGGCTGTTCAGCGATTTGGAAAAAACACCGGATGTTAAAAACGGCAAGCGTTTCTTTGGCTATTCATTTCTGACGTTTTTAGTTTGGAATATCATCACAACATGGTGGGTGTTCAATTCCACACCTGCTGCCATATTCGCTTTTCTCTCGAATAGTGTATGGATGGCTTTGATGGTGTATTTGTATTACATCGTGAAGAAGCATGTGTTCAAAGGACGCAATTGTTTGTGGGTATTGATGGTGTTCTTTACAGCCTTTGAGTATTTCCATTTCGATTGGGATTTATCGTGGCCTTGGATTACGCTTGGCAATGTGTTTGCTTGGCAACCCTCATTAGTGCAATTCTACGAGTTTACAGGCGCTTTGGGCGGATCGATTTGGATTTGGGCGAGTAATATTGCACTCTTTGGGATGTTTAGACAGCGTATCTACCAACAATTGTTTGAGCATTTAACGCCGAAGACTCGTTTTGCGAAAGCATTGCCCCGTATGTCAAGATTGTGGGCAGGTGTTGTACTTTGCGTGCCGATGCTTGTTTCGTTGGTGATGTATAGCCGTTATGAAGAGAAGGGCACTAATATGGAGGTTTTGGTTGTTCAACCAAATATTGACCCTTATAGTGAGCAATATGATTTGGACCCTGTGGTGGCTACCGAGCGACTGTTACGTTTGGCGGAGACTAAGATTAGTCCTAACACTCGTTTAATTCTTACTCCGGAGAGTATGATTCAGGAGTATGTTTGGGAACATAAGATGGCGCAATCGCCAAGTTTGAGAACGATTCAGGCGTTCTTGTCAAAGTATGACAGTGTTGAGATGATAGCAGGGCTTTCTTCGTTTCATTTAGTACCTGAACAAACGGCAGCAGCACGGTCGTATGGCAATCAGTTTTATGAGGCGCACAATACAGCCTTGTTGGTTAGCAAGGATGATTATTCACAAAAGTATTACAAGTCGAAGTTAACTCCCGGCGTGGAAATTATGCCGTTCGTCAAATACTTTCGTCCTTTGGAGAAATTAGCGCTTGACATGGGCGGAACGGTTGGCACTCTTGGTATCAGCGTGAATCGAGATGTATTCCGCTCTCAATATGGCACACCGCCATTCTCTCCCGTGATTTGCTACGAGTCTATTTACGGCGATTTCGTGAGTGGATTTGTGAGAAACGGCGCCCAATTTTTGTGCATTATCACCAACGATGGCTGGTGGGGCAATTCGCCCGGACACCGCCAACATGCACGCTATGCGAGATTGCGTGCCATCGAAACCCGCCGTGATATTGCCCGCTGTGCCAACACCGGTATTTCTTGTTTTATCAACCAACGTGGCGATGTTTTTCAAGCCACACCCTATTGGGAAGAAGCTGTTATCTCGCAAACCATTAAGGCCAACGATGAAATTACGTTTTACGTGAAATATGGCGATTATATCGGTCGAATATCCCTGTTTTTCGCCGGACTGTTGCTATTGTTAGCCATCGTGTTTAGATGGATGATGCCTATTCCTACAAAATAATTTATGAAACACACTTTATTTCTTGCACTCTTTCTCCTGTTGATGGGGTATATCTTTTTTCGCGGATACCATAATTTTGCACACTATCCCATTGGCAAATGGATTTACAGTATTGCATTTGTTGCTTTATTGCTAACCTTGTTTACCGGATTCTTGGGGGCCGATTATCTTTCGCCGAACGTGGGCGGCACGCTATCGTTCGTTGGTTTTACGTTCTTGATAGCCGTGCTGTATATGGGTGTGGCGTTTTTGTTGATTGACCTGTGCAGAATCGTCAATGCGCTGTTTATTCATGCGGATGCAACGCTTGTGAGCACGTGCCGAATGTGGGCAAATGCCGTCAGTTTCGGTATTGTGCTCATTGCTCTGATGGTTGGAAACTATAAGTTCAATCATCCCGATGTTACCACGTTGGCTGTCTCTGCCGAACAGTCATCGCAAAACAAACATCTGAGAATCGTTATGGCCAGCGATTTGCATTTTGGCAACAATATCCGCAAAAAGGAGGCGCAACGCTTTGTGAAATTAATCAACGAGCAAGCGCCCGACATCGTTCTGCTTGCAGGCGATTTGGCCGATCGAAATATGGAACCTTTCATTCGCCAACAGATTGATGATGATTTGCGGCAGATTGAGGCCAAATACGGCGTGTATGGCGTGGCGGGCAATCACGAATATTATGCCGATAATCGCCATCTGAACTTTGAATATTATGAGAAATCGGGCATCCAAATGTTGTTTGATGAGGCGGTTTTGGTCGACAGCAGTTTTTATATCGCAGGGCGCGACGACAAAACGAACCGCCACCGGAAACCGTTATCCGAAATCGTTGCCGATTTGGATAAACAATATCCCGTTATCCTGTTGGATCACCAGCCCTACCATTTGGAAGAGGCCGAGCAGAACGGCGTGGCGATGCAGTTTTCGGGACATACGCACAACGGGCAATTCTTTCCCGGAAACTTAATCGTGAAATCCATCTACGAATTGGCATACGGCTACAAGAAGAAAGGTGGCACGCATTTCTATGTGTCGTCCGGCCTCGGCATCTGGGGGCCGCTCTATCGCATTGGCACACGCTCGGAGATTGTGGTGGTGGAGTTTTCGTTTTAACATAAAAAAGGATGGCGACAAAGCGCCATCCTTTTTCTTTGATGTGTTTGGATATTCATTACTTTTTAACCTCAATGGCTTCGACTCCGCTCAGCCACCGATGTGCAGTTCAGCCACCGATGTACGGTCGTTGAGCGGAGTCGAAACGACCGTTTTTGGTTATTCCGCCGTTTCCTCTTTCTTCGCCGCAACGCCTTTGCGTGCTTTGAGGGTCGTATTATAATAGGCCACCCGCTCGTTGAGTTTTTTGGCGAAATCAATATACTCTTGTTCTTCAAAAATAACGATGCTGGACTCGATGATGCTCGCAATTTTGCGATATAGGGTGTCGATTTCGAGGCGCAAATCACGCAAGTTTTCCACTTCGGTGGTCGCCTTTTCGTCGTAACGAACGTTCATAACTTCTTGAAACTCCTTGTTGATGTTTTTCAGCGTTGTGATAAACGCTTCGGCGTGCATTGTGGTGAGCGCGGCAGTGCAGCCCGTTTCCAACTCTTGGATAAAGTTGTGAAGCGTACCCGTTTGCTCGTTATACGGTTTCCGACTGAAATCGCCATAATGGTCAATCACCCCTTGCACTTTTTCGGCCGCCAAGGCCTCGTTGCTCTGCGGAGCAAAACTCGCATAGGCATCCGTGAGCAGCATCAGTCCCTTGTAAAGGGTATCGCGTGCGGCATCCATCTCCGCCAAACTTTTGGAGTGCTGGTTCTTGCGAATTTGTTCCAGTGCCGCATCTTCACGCTTTTGCAAATTGGTAAAATCTGTCGCATTCTTGCCAAGGGCAGTTTTCACACGCTCGTCGGCCGCCGATAGCAAATCCGCCACATCGGACATAAATTGAAAGTGCTCCTCGTTGCGAAGATTAGTTAATAAAGGTGCTTTTACATTCATAATAGTTTGTTTTTAATTTGGTTAATAAATATATAATAAATGTTTTTTTTCAATCGTATAGCTGGTTTCCGCAGATTTGATGCAAGCCCTCAAAATTTGAATTGGCTTGCACCACTTGGTGCAAATCCGCCGCAGATTTGAAACAGCTTTGCACCACTCGGTGCAAGGCCGTCGCAAGTTTGCAACAAGATTGCACCATTTGATGCAAGTACGCAGCAGTTTGAAACGCACTCCTCACGCATTGCAGCGAGGGCATTGTTGCGTTTCTAATGGATGTTTTATAGGGCATCTTACTAAGATTTAGAGTCATTTGTTGTAAACTTGGTGCAAAGATACAATTTTTTTTCGTATCTTTGCACTCTAAAACAAAAAAATATGCAAAAACAACTACCAAAGATTAATGAAACTAAGCTGCCGAATGTTGAAATCGATCAACAAGCTATGCTTAGAAGCATCTTGAATGGAATGGAAGCTATCATCTGTGTGTGTGACTCCGAAACTTTCGAGATTCTCTTTCTCAACGATAGTATTAGACGTAATTTTGGTATTGAAGAAGATGGCGTAGGCCAAATTTGCTATAAATTACTTCAGAAACGGGATAGTCCCTGCCCTACCTGCCCCTATGATCGGTTGCATGAAGAACCTGACAAGACCTTTATATGGGAACACCACGAAGAAGTGAAAGGTGCCATACTACGTAAAACAGCACGATTCATTGATTGGCCCGACGGGCGAAAAGCGCACCTTGAATATGCCATCGACATAACCGAGTTAAGAAAAACACAAGAAGCGCTTGTTCGTATGGAGTTAGAGGCCAAGAAAATTCACTACGACGGGCTAACAGGGATTTACAACCGGCGTTATTTTGATGATACCATTGCGCGCTTGATGAACACCTTGTCCCGTTCCGGTAGTGTGCTCAGTATACTGATGGTGGATATTGATTTCTTTAAGAAATTCAACGACCAATACGGCCACATTAAGGGTGATGAATGCCTAAAAACCGTTGCCGAAACGCTACAAAACAGTATCCTGCGAAAAGACGATTTTGTAGCCCG
>JAITVC010000261.1 GCA_031286005.1 Bacteroidales bacterium | reverse complement strand
CAAAAAGAAAACGATATTCTGGCTATCCATTTGGGAAGGCTATTTCAAAACGAGTTTCTTCTTTACCGAAAAACATTTGGAAAGCATCGCCGCCCTCAATATTGCCGAAAAGATAAAGGAAGATTTTTATCGGCAGAAACCTATCGGGAAACTAATTCCGATGCTGTTCAATGTTTCGCAAAGCGAACAGTTGCACGACTTACTGAACATTGTCAAGCTAAAAAAATCATTGAAATAAATGAAGCAGAATATTGCAAACAGACATTGGAATCTTTCAAAAATCAAACAGAGTTAGGCGTGCTCCAGCATGGCATCATATTTTCCAGCGTAAACATCAAACGGATCAATATCGCATTCGTTGTCGCCCCATGCGAGTGAACTGTGTTCTACTCGAAATTGTTTGAATAATTTTAACGGTGCAAATTTACGTACAAGCGGGAATTTGCTGGTCTTGACAAATTTTTCCAAATCAATCACGCGATGGGTACGATCCTTGAAAGTAACATCAATCAAATAATCGTGCAAATATTTTGCATCCACTATTGGCTCATATTTTGTTTTTGTTTTCATTTTATCCGTTTTGTAATGGTTATTTTTTTGACTTTTGCACCGGATTTAATTTGTTCATAAGCATACAATAAGATGTATTTATGTTTAGATATGAATGCTTTTAAGTCATTCATTTTCGTAGGGCTAAATTTGCCATGGACCGTTTCATAGCGTATGGTTTGAATAACGCCGTTTTTTTCATACAGAAAAATTTTAACTTCGGTATTACCATGAATAGCATGAACATGGATAGGAGCATGGTCATTAGTACGAAGTAGAATTGTTATTCCCAAATACTCGTAAATTGTTGGCATAGTCTTAAATTTTCACAAAGATACAAAAAAAACACGAAACACACAAATAATTAACAAAATAACAAAAAATGCACAGAAATTTACATGTATCAAAAACAAGGGTTTCAGACCGCTTTTCGAGTGATTCCGGCGCGATTCGAACGCGCGACCCACAGCTTAGAAGGCTGTTGCTCTATCCAGCTGAGCTACGGAACCTTTTGGGAAATTGGGTGCAAAGATACGAAAAAAAAGAAAGATTTCATAATTTTTTTGTACCTTTGTTGTCTAAAACATGAAACTATGATGAAAAAAACCGTTCTCAGTGGTATTCGTCCGACGGGAGATTTGCATCTCGGCAATTATTTCGGCGCTTTAAAGAACTTTGTCAAAATGCAAGATGAGCATAATTGCTATTTCTTTGTGGCTGATTACCACTCGCTCACCACACATCCTAATCCTGAAAACTTACGTAGAAACACACGCAGAGTGCTGGCTAATTATGTGGCTGCCGGTTTAGATCCTAAAAAGTGTGCTTTGTATATACAGAGCGATGTTCCGGAGGTTCTTGAGCTGTATCTATTTCTGAATATGAATGCTTATTTGGGAGAATTGGAACGCAGTGTAACCTTTAAGGATAAAGCCCGCCAACAACCGAATAATGTGAATGCCGGATTGCTCACGTATCCGGTGTTGCAAGCGGCCGATATTCTCATTCACAAAGCCCATTTTGTGCCCGTTGGCAAAGACCAAGAGCAACATTTGGAAATGGCTCGCACGTTGGGCAATCGTTTCAACAATATGTATAAAGTTGATTATTTTTCAGAACCGCAAGCCTATAATTTCGGTGAGAACTTGGTAAAGATTCCGGGCTTGGACGGTAGCGGAAAGATGGGTAAATCAGAAGGTGAAGGCAATGCGATTTTCTTGGGCGAAGAGCCCGAAAGCATTCGCAAGAAAGTGATGAAAGCCGTTACAGATTCCGGTCCAACGGAGCCAAATCAAGAAAAACCGGAAGCTATAAAAAACATCTTTCAGTTGATGAGCGCAGTGTCTAAACCCGATACTTTGGAGTTCTTTGAAAATGCCTACAACACTTGCCAAATCCGCTACGGCGATATGAAAAAGCAACTGGCCGAAGATATGATTTTATTCACAGCCCCCTTCCGCGAACGCATCAACGAGTTGCTGGCCGATGAAAAACAATTGGACAACATCGCTGCCGAAGGTGCCGAGAAAGCTCGTCTTTCTGCACGAAAAACCGTTGACGAAGTGCGAGCGATTATTGGATTCTAACCCTAAATTATAAAAGCCATGAGAACTTCAAGAAACCTAAGTCGAATGTCTATTCCTTTTTTACTCATTCCGGAAGAGCCAAAAACATTTATGGCTAAACTAAAATCAAAGTTGGATTTTAAACCTAAATTAGATTGGTTAGTCTTTGTTCGGGTGTGCATCGGCGGTTTAATTGCAAGCCACAGCTATACGCTGTTTAATGCCGATACTATGAACCAAACAGCGCAACTCTTTGGAAATATGAATATCCCAATGCCTCTACTGATGGCTTATGTGTCGAAATCGGTAGAGTTCTTTGGCGGCATTTGTTTAGCATTAGGATTATTGACCCGATTAACGAGTTTGACCTTGGCTTTTAACATGCTTGTAGCCTTAGGCACAGCCTTTCACTTCAATATCTTTGCAGGAGGCGAAGTGCCCTTTTTGTATCTCTTACTATTTACAACATTTGTATTTGTAGGAGGAGGAAAATTTAGTTTGGACAAATTATTAATGAAATAGCAAAAGAGTAGAGAGATATGTTTATCAACGCATACGGATTTTATGTGCCGGCCGGACGAGTGCCGAACGCTTATTATGAAAGCATCAATGGTTTAACAGCAGAATGGATTGCTCAACGCACGGGCATCGAAACCCGCTCTCGGGTTCAAGAGGGCGAAACGGGCGTTACGATGGGAAAAGCCGCAGTGGCCAATGCCATAAAACAACTGCCCTACCCTATTCAAGACATAGATTTAATTATCAGTGCAGGCTATGCGCCCGAAGATACGGTGGGCACTTTGGCCCATATCATTCAGAACGATTATCACATCGAGAATGCCAAAACGATGATGATTTCGGCAGCCTGCTCGTCGTGCGTGAATGCCGTAGAACTCATCGACGCTTATTTCAAGAGTGGAAAAGCCTCTAAGGCTCTGCTCATAAGTTCCGAAATCAACTCTACTTATGCCAATGAGGAAGATCAAAAGTGCGGTCATCTTTGGGGCGATGCTGCCATTGCGATGTTTGTATCCAAAGACCCCATAACTACACACGACCCCGAGATAGTGGATATTACCACCAGCGGCTTGGGCCATATCGGCAAAGGCCCCGAAGGTGTGAAGCTATCGCTGGCCAAAACCAATGGCGGCATTCAGATGGAATATGGCAGAGATGTGTTTATTCATGCCACGCACTACATGACAGAGGCACTCAACACCGTGGCCACGAATGCCAACACTACGATTCAGAACTTAGATTATATCATCGCCCATCAGGCCAACATGCGCATTATTTCCAATATGCTTCATCTGTTAGATATTCCCGAAAGCAAATCCCTCAACAATATCCGCCACTATGGCAACACCGGCTCTGCAAGCGCCTTCTTGGTGCTGATGGAACATTGGCATCTGTTTAAGAAAGACATGCTCGTAGGCCTCACTGTGTTTGGCGGCGGCTACTCTTCCGGAGCCATATTGATTCGCTTCTAAATTTGGTAGTTTGGAGGTTGTTTGGCAAAAAATTAAACACATTTAAAAGTTATGGCCAAGTCCAAAAACAATGTGCTCACCCACGGCCTAAGTGGGAAAATCGGCGACTTGCTGGTGTTCTACGAACGCAATGGCAAAACGATCGTAGCTAAAAGGCCGACTGTAAATTGGGAACGGTCTGAAAAACAAAAAGAACACTGTTGTCGTTTTCAAAAGGCATCGCACTATGCCAAAATAGCACAACATGAAGAAATTTATATCAATGCTGCTGCGAAACAAGGCAGACGGCCTTACAATTTGGCTCTTACAGATGCCTTTCATGTTCCTGAAATAGAGAAAATAGACCATTCTAACTATTCCGGCAAGGTTAACGACAAGATTATTATTACCGTTACTGACAATTTCCAAGTAAAAGAAGTAACCGTTCGCATCATCAATTCCAACAATCTATTGGTTGAGGAAGGTAAAGCCACCCCTTCAAAGATTGACGACGAATGGATTTACATCGCCACTAAAGTTAATAACAAACAGATTGGATGCAGGATAGAGGTTTTAGCATCCGACATCCCCGGCAATATTTCCTTATTCGAGAAAGGTCTCTAAACTATAGTCAGAGTACAGTAGTAGTATATCGGTAAGTATATCGGTGAGTATACCGGTAAGTATAGCGGTACTATATCGGTACCCTACTCAAAACGACCCGAAATTGGTGCCAATTTATTGTTTTGAGATGGGTTTTACATAAACTTAATACGAAAACTTAAAAACTTTTTTGGTTTTTAAAGTTTTTTATTGTATCTTTGCACCCCGAAATTGAAATCTGAGTTATGAACGACGTTAAACAACGCATCCTTTTGGAATCTGCCCACCTTATGCTTGCGCATGGCATCAAAGTCATGACTATGGATGAGTTGGCCAAGCGCATTGGGGTGTCTAAACGCACTATTTATGAGCATTTTCAGGACAAAGACACCTTGCTCACAGCTGTTATCCAATACTTTAAAAAGGAAACAGAAGCGGTAAACAAGAAGATTTTGCAGGAGAGTCCTACGGTGATTCATGCCATCTTCCATTTCTTGACGAATAACATTGAGAGTTTGTCGTTTTCGCAACTAATCTCTCGGCATGACGAGATTAAGCGCTACCACCCTGTGGTGTACGAAAAAGAAATTGTGTGCCATACGGAAGAGGAAACGGAGGATATGAAGAAGACTTTTAAGAAAGGGATTAAGCAAGAAGTGTTTCGCAAGGATTTGGATGTGAGCATCACGGCATCGCTGCTTCAGGCCTCGATACACACCTTGCTGGAGGGCAAAAAGGGGCTTCGCAAGCAGTTTTCGCTCGAAGATATGTACTATACTTATTTGTACATCTTTATTCGCGGATGCTGCACGGCCAAAGGGCTTGAAGTGATGGAAACGATAAAAAAGGGTAAAGGGTTAATGGTTAATGGTTAGTAAAGAATGAGAAATAAAAAAAACAGAAAACAATAATGAAAAGAATCTTTTTAATTTTAACAACGTCGCTGGTCTGCATGAATATTCATGCACAGGATTCGGCAACATTGACGTTGACTTTGGACAAAGCCATCGAGATTGCGATGAGCGAAAGCCAAACGATTAAACTTGCCGAGAAGGAAATCGAACGAGTGGACTATTCAAAACAGAGCGCATGGCAGGGGTTGATTCCTACGTTGACGGCCTCAGGACAATTTGAAAAGTATCTGGCAGCACCAACGATGAGCTTGGGTTCTACGCTTATCGAAATGCCTACGAACTACAACGCTTCGGCGGGAATCTCGTTATCGTTGCCCTTGTTTGCTCCGGCCTTGTGGCAATCTATCAAGATGACGGCTTTGGATATGCAATTGGCCGTTGAAAAGGCGCAGGCTTCTAAGATTACGCTTCGCAACGATGTGTCGAAAGCGTTTTATGGCATCTTGCTGGCCAAGGATTCGTACAAGACTTTGCAAGCGGGATTGAAACTGGCCGAAGACATGTATGAGCAAACAAAGAAACGATTTGAGAATGGCTTAGTATCGGAGTTTGATGTGATTTCGGCCGAAGTGCAAGTGCAAAACCTCAAGCCTACCATCTTGGAAGTGGAAAACGGCATCGAGCAAGCCAAGATGTTCTTAAAAGTGTTGATAGGTATCGAAATGGCACAGGCGATAGATGTTCAAGGCGTGCTCACGGATTATGAGAATGTGGTGAGTGCCAATGCTCAAATGAATCTGGCCGTAGATGGCAATACAGACCTTAAGCAATTGGATATTCAACAGCAGCTGTTGCAAAAGAGCCTGTCTATCCAACGCACGCAACGTATGCCCACATTGGCTGCTTTTGGGAATTTCGGTCATAATTGGACAAGGAACAACTCTTCGGTAAACTTTATCACCCAACAACTCGACCCTGCAAGCAGCTCCAACTATGGTCAAGGCTTATTAGCCGGTTTGCAATTGAGTGTTCCGTTGACGGGAATTTTTACCAATATCAGCAAAGAGAAACAAACCAAGGTGCAGATGGACCAATTGAGTTTGCAACGTGATTATTTGGAAAGCTCATTAAATGTGCAGGCACAAAGTGCTTACAACATGATGACAGTGGCCAAGAATCAAGCCGAAGCCGCACAAAAGAACAGCGAATTGGCACAACGGGGCTATGACATTGCAACGAAGCGTTACGAAACCGGCATGGGCATCATGCTTGAAGTGCAAAACGCCTCAAACCAATTGATGCAGGCGCAATTGTCTTATCACCAATCCATCGTGGATTACTTAAATGCAAAATCAGATTTAGAGAAATTATTGGGAATAACAGAATAAAAAGGGTAAAAGGTGAATGGTAAAAGGTCAAAATCCTTAACCTTTAACCCTTGATCTTTGACCTTTCACCCTTAACCTTTAACCAAATTAATAAATACGTAAACTATATAAAATGAAAACACACAGTCTTATTATCCTTGCAACAGCCTTATTCATGGCATCTTGCGGAGGTTCAAAAAAAGAAGAAGCCACTACCGTTGCAGTGGAAGAAACAGCAACACAAATTAAAATAGCCACATTGGCAAGCGAGCAAGTGGACCAAACGAGTGAATTTACAGGCACCGTAGAATCGTTCACACAAAATGATATTTGCCCAAGCACACCCGTGCGCATCGAAAGCATCTTGGTAGAGGTGGGCGATAAAGTGAAGAAAGGTCAAGTGTTGGTAGAAATGGACATTGCTCAACGCAAACAAATGCAAGTGCAATTAGACAATATCGAGCAAGACTACAAGCGCATCTCCGAACTTCAAAAAGCAGGTGGCGCCTCTCAACAACAAGTGGACCAAGTGCGCGTGCAAATGGAAGTGCAACAAACGGCTATGAAGAACCTTACGGAAAACACCACCTTGCGTGCACCGTTTGATGGTGTAATCACCGGACGTTATTATCATCCGGGCGAGATGTTTTCCATGTCTCCAACGAAATCCGGCAAGGCAGCTATCTTAACGATTATGACGCTTTCGCCATTGAAGATTACCATCAACGTGAACGAAGAATACTTCCCGAAAGTGAAACGAGGCATGAGCGTAGATGTTACATCAGAGATTTATCCCGATGCCCACTTCAAAGGCTCTGTACATTTGATTTATCCTACGATTGACCCTGCAACTCGCACGTTCCCGGTAGAGGTGAGCATTCCAAATGCCGACTTGCGTGTTCGCCCGGGTATGTATGCCCGTGTGAATGTGAACTTCGGTGCAATGAAACGTGTGGTAGTTCCCGATGTTGCCGTAATTAAGCAAGTAGGAACCAACGACCGCTATGTGTTTGTTCACGAAGACGGCATGGTGA
>JAITVC010000155.1 GCA_031286005.1 Bacteroidales bacterium | reverse complement strand
TCAAATCACCGACAATAACTGCTTTGCGTGCACAGGACAAAGCCAATGCGCCTGTGGCAAGATTTACTTGCGAAGATTCATCAATTATTACATAATCGTATATTGTTTTTGACGACAAGCTACTTCGCAATGAGTAAGTTGTACTTAAAATAACAGGGTATTCTTCTATAAATTTGTTTGGATCTTTCCAAAGTTCGTTTTGTGAAAAAACCTGTCTATCCTTGTCCGCATATTTTGAGGCAAGTTTATCACGAAAAAATTGCATGGAAAATTCGGAATATCTTTTCATTTTTTCTTCAAAATCAAAATATTTCAACTCTTTTTCGATGCTGTCAATTTCGGTCGTTATTTCCTCTATCTTTTTGGTATAAAATTGATCATGACAAATAGAGATAAAAATTTCAGTTTTATCTTTGAATGCTGCTTTGTCAATTATTCCGTACCTAAAATAAAGTTTCAATCGCTCAAACCATTTTATAACCTTATACCAATTGTCGTGTTTTTCTCTGAACTTGTAGTTTTCAACAAATATCGCAATTTCTGCAATTTTATCAGAATTTTTATTTTTGAGAAAATCATCATATAAATCAGATTTGCCGGCATGGTAATTCTTGTCAAAATGCTTATATTCAATCAATAAAGCATCACGCATTTGCCGAAGTTCCGCTAATCTGTTTTTCTGCCTTAATTTTTCGTCAAGTTGCGAAGATAAAAGTTGTAGATTTGTTTCTATCTCATTCTTTTTCCCTTGACTCAACTCCCATTCTTTTATATTTGGCAAAGATTTTTTCTCTTGATTGTCAATAAACACCCTCTTATTTTCAACACTTCCAAGATAGGCAGAAATAAAATCAACGTTGTATTTTTCCAATTTTTCCTGCACATTTTTGGTCGCCGAATTATTGCCCGATACAACCGCAACGCTTTCGCCCAGCCTAACTGCATTCGCAATAATATTCAAAATGGTTTGCGTTTTACCTGTTCCCGGAGGCCCTTCAACAATACTCAAATCGTTAGCAAGTGCTTTTTCAACGGCAATTTTCTGGCTTTCGTTGTAGCCAAAGGGGAAAATAACATTAGAAATAGTTTTCTGACTTTCAGGCAATTTTGCTGTTAGAAAATTTGCTAAAACGCTTTTGGAACTCACAAAATCAATTTTACTGTATTGATGTTCTAATATGTTTCCAACTTGCTCGTTCTCCAAACTGACTACGGTCGCAATACGTTTCAAATATTCAAAAACATTATTTCCTTTTTTATCAAGCAATGCAGATTCTATTATTTCAACGTTATCTTTACCATACATATACGATTTGCCATCAGAATAAACAATTTGTATTCTGTCGCCAACTCGACTCCAATCTTTAATTCTGTCGGTTCTATCTTCGCCTTTGATGAATATTTGATAATCCACAGTATATGTATTTTAACGGCAACAAAGGTATTAATCTCTTTGTTCGCGACCACAAAGATACAAATTTTGAAAGCAATTCACAACAGGTCAGACATATCCCAGACAGGTGCAGCGTAAAAAAACACGAGCAAAGCGAGTACATTAACCGCCAAAAAGGTCGGAGCCGAAAGGCGGAGACATGTTTTTTGGCAAGAGTTTTTAGAATACTTTTTTGCTCTCAAAAAAGTATTGATAACGAGACAGCGCTCCGCTGCGTGCGGTAGTCATTTCGCCATCCCTTTGCTGTTTGTGCTCAACAAAAAAGAAGCAGTAAATAGCGTTTCAAACACAAAATCAATCCATAACAAAGAAAAAACAAAAAAAGAAGCTGTAAATAGCATTTCAAACACATTATCAAACGATAAACAGAATAACTAATAAACTCCAAAAACCAACAGCCACCACATAAATCCCACCCATCAACCCATTTACCATTTAACCCTTAACCTTTTATCAATAAAAATTCGTAATTCCAGATTCGTAATTCGTAATTACAATGTACCCTCCAAGAAGCCACCTACAAGCTACCAAATAGGTACCAAGTAGGTACCAACTCCACTACAGGTTATGTACAGGTTATTCCCAAGCTATCCCCAAGGTTCCCTCCAACCTCGTCCCTCACACCCCAAAAAAAAGTTTGCCCATTTATACTAAAAACTTGCATATTCACAAAAAAAGTCGTAACTTTGCACCCAATTTATAAATGAGAAAAAGAATAAATCGTTAAAAATTATGTATTTAACACCAGAAGTAAAGAAAAACATTCTTTCCAAACACGGTAAATCCGCTGTGGATACCGGCTCATCCGAAGGACAAATTGCGCTATTTACGCACAGAATTCAGCATTTGTCCGAACACGTTAAGAAAAACAAAAAAGACATGGTAACCAAACGCTCGTTAGTAGGTTTGGTTGGACAGCGTCGCCAAATGCTCGACTATTTGAAAGAACGCGATATTACAAGATACCGTGCAATTTTGAAAGAGCTTAACTTACGTAAGTAAGTTAATTCCGAAATATTTTGAGAAGGGCGCTATTCGTATTCTTTTTACGAACGTGCCTTTCTCTGTTTGTATAAGATGTAAAAAAAAGAAGACATGTTAGGAACACAAAAAACATTCCAACTTCCCGATGGTCGGGAAGTGATGATTGAAACCGGAAAATTGGCTAAACAAGCCGACGGTTCAGTAGTCGTAAAATGCGGCAACACGATGTTGCTCGCAACCGTAGTGAGTAAAAAAGAAGCAGGCGAAAACGTAGATTTTATGCCGCTTACAGTAGATTATCAAGAAAAATATGCAGCGGTGGGACGCTTCCCCGGCGGTTTCTTCAAACGTGAAGCACGCCCATCCGAATATGAAATTTTAATTTCCCGATTGATTGACCGGGCGCTTCGTCCGTTATTTCCGGATAATTATCATGCAGAAACGCAAGTGTTGGTATATTTGATTTCGGGCGACAGAAATGTGTTGCCCGACCAATTTGCAGCATTGGCCGCATCGGCAGCGTTGTCCGTATCGGATGTTCCGTTCAACGGCCCGATTTCGGAAGTGCGTGTAGCCCGCATCAATGGCGAATTTGTAGTCAATCCAACGGTCGACCAAATGGAAAACGCCGACTTGGATTTGATTGTAGCAGCATCCGAAAAAGACATCAATATGGTGGAAGGCGAGATGAAAGAAGTGTCGGAAGAAGTCATGATTGAAGCGTTGAAAGTAGCACACGAAGCAATTAAAGTACAATGCCGTGCACAACGTGAATTAGCCGAAGCTGTGGGTAAAACACAAAAACGCGAATACAACCACGAAAAACACGATTTGGATTTGAAGAAGAATGTATGGGATTTCTGCTATGAAAAATTCTATGCCGCTTCTCGTGAATGTATCGCCAATAAACATATTCGTGGCGAAAAAATCAAAGAAATAGAAGCTCAATTTTTAGCAACCATCTCGGAAGAAGAAGCTACTGAAAAGGCCTTCATGTTGAGCATGTATTTCCACGATTGCCACAAAGAAGCCGTTCGCAACATGGTGTTGAACGAACGCATTCGTTTGGATGGTCGCCAATTAGATGAAATCCGTCCGATTTGGTCGGAAGTGGCTTACCTGCCATCGGCACACGGATCAGCAATTTTCACACGTGGCGAAACGCAGTCCTTAACCACGGTAACATTAGGCACCAAGTTGGATGAGCAAACCATTGATGGTGCTGTAATTGAAGGTAAAAATAATTTCTTGTTGCACTATAATTTTCCGTCGTTCTCAACAGGCGAAGCCAAGCCAAATCGCGGTACAGGCCGTCGTGAGGTAGGGCACGGAAACTTGGCCATGCGTGCACTCAAACCGATGTTGCCAACAGGCGAAGACAATCCATACACAATTCGAGTGGTATCCGACATTTTGGAATCCAACGGCTCGTCGTCAATGGCAACAGTTTGCGCAGGAACGCTCGCATTGATGGATGCTGGTGTAAAAATCAAAAAACCGGTAACCGGTATTGCGATGGGATTAATCACCGATGCAACCGGAAAATGGGCTGTATTATCCGATATTTTGGGCGATGAAGACCACTTGGGCGATATGGATTTCAAAGTATGCGGAACACGCGACGGAATTACGGCTTGCCAAATGGATATTAAAGTAGACGGTTTGTCATACGAAGTATTAGCCAAAGCGTTGATGCAAGCCAATGCAGGCCGTATGCACATCATGAATGAAATTCTGAAAACGATCGCAGAGCCTCGTGAAGATTACCGTCCATTTGTACCACGTATCGTGAAAATGACGATTCCGAAAGAATTCATCGGTGCAGTGATTGGTACAGGCGGTAAAGTGATTCAAGAAATGCAACGTGAAACTGGAACCGAAATTGCTATCGAAGAAGTTGGCGAATTTGGTATCATTGATATTGCAGCAGCAGATAAAGATGCCATTGAAGCAGCCATTGAGCGCATCAAAGGGATTATCGCAGTTCCGGAGGTTGGCACGGTGTACGAAGGCACGGTAAAAACGCTTCAACCGTTCGGCGCTTTTGTTGAAATCTTACCGGGTAAAGACGGTTTGTTACACATCTCGGAAATTGATTGGAAACGCTTGGAAACGATGGAAGAGTCGGGCATAAAAGAAGGCGATCGTCTTGAAGTGAAGTTGGTAGATGTAGATAGAAAAACGGGTAAACTGAAACTTTCCCGCAAAGCGCTTTTGCCTAAACCCGAAGGTTATGTAGAGCCGGAACGCAGAGAACGCCCACCGCGCAGAGATGGCGACCGTGATCGCGATCGTCGTTCTTCGGATAGACGTGGGGGTTTTGGTCATTCGTCATCACAAAAACGTACCGAAGAATAGGATTTTTAATAAAAAAAACGTATCTTTGCAGATTATATTGATCTGAATTATGCGGAACATATTCTATATATTCATATTAGGGCTATGGTCATTACAAGGGTTTGCTCAACAGGATACTGTTGGGCAAATGCCTGTTTTAGAAGTATCCGAACTATCAAATGTTGCGCCACAAGAAAGTTACATCACAAAATACTTGCGTTTTTTCGACAGGCGATTTGATGTAGCAGAGATTGTTGAAGACGATGAAGAAATTGTACCGATGCTTGGAAGCGAAGATTCGATTTATCAAGAACGCTTACAAAACATCAATAGCTTGATGCAATTACCCTATAATACGAAAGTTCGTAATTACATAGATGTTTATTTGTCTAAAAAACGCAATCAAACCAAAGTCATGTTAGCGTTGTCGAGATATTATTTCCCTGTTTTTGAACGCGAATTGGCTAAACATAATTTACCGGACGAGTTGAAATATTTGGCCATTATCGAATCGGCATTGAACCCGCGAGCCTACTCTCGTGCCGGTGCCGGTGGTCTTTGGCAGTTCATGTATCGCACCGGAAAAATGTATGGTTTGAAGGTTGATAAAGAACTCGATGAACGTTTTGATGCGGAAAAAGCAACGGTTGCGGCTACACTGTATCTGAAATATTTGTATGGACTGTACAATGACTGGACGTTGGCTATTGCAGCCTATAACTGCGGTCCGGGCAATGTAAATAAGGCTATTCGGCGAGCAAGAAATAAGCGGGATTATTGGGAAATTTATAACTTCTTGCCTCGCGAAACGCGCAATTATGTACCCGCCTTTATTGGTGCAACGTATGCCATGACATATTATCGCGAACATGGTATTGCGATCGCAGAAACAGAGTTTCCTGAAGTTACAGACACGTTGATGATTACGAAAGAACTCTATTTTAGTAGGATTTCGGAGTTTACAGGAGTGCCTTTACAAACGATTAGAGATTATAACCCGCAATATAAATTAGATTTTATTCCCGAAAGACAAGAGGCATTTACGTTGAAACTACCGTGCGATTATATCCTTAAATTTATTGAGTTTGCGGATTCAATTTATGCAAATCCGCCGTCTAAGGAAGAAGCAATCATATCGGAATTAATGGCCGAACAGAAATTAACGCAAGCGCCGTCAAAAGTAACATATCGTGTTAAACGTGGTGAAAATTTAAGTTTGATAGCCGTTCGGTTTGGTGTAAAGGTAGACCAGTTAATGGAATGGAATGATTTGAAATCAACTCTTTTGCAGGTAAACCAAATCCTAACGGTGTATACAATAAAGCGCAACATGCGGGATATGTCGGAAGTGGTTGCCTATCAAAATGCCGAGAAAGCAAAGGAGGC
>JAITVC010000151.1 GCA_031286005.1 Bacteroidales bacterium | reverse complement strand
ATAAATGTAGGGGCGTATTGCATACGCCCTAATATATAAAAAAGGGCGTATGTAATACGCCCCTACAAAACGAAAGAACAATAGTATTAATCTAAAACAAAAAAACTATGAAAAAAATTTTTACTCCGGTCGCTATCGCTGCAGTGGCGTTGTCGACAATCTTTGTCTCTTGTAAAGATGATAAAGAAACAAATGTAGCCGTAGAAAGTGTTGCACTGAATGCAACAACCGTAACAACTCTTAATGTGTATGGTGTAGGTGCGGAATCCACCTTGCAATTGGGTGCAACGATTTTACCAGCCAATGCCACAGACAAAGATTTGATTTGGGAGAGCTCAAACAACAACATTGCTTCGGTTAGCGAAAATGGATTGATAACCGCAAACAATGCTGGTACTGTTATCATCTCTGTGTTCAGTAATGCTGATGAAAGCAAATTTGATGAAATCACATTGACGGTTACCAGGGGCGACCATCCTACGTATGGACAGATCGATTTCTTAACTGCTGACACTGTAAAAATCGGCGATCAGATCTGGTCAGATGTGGTGGTGGTTGAAAAGGGTGCTGTTGAAGATCCTTCAGAATTTGACGGAGGAATCCTTGCTAAAAAAGAAGGAGATGAATGGACTGTTAAAGCAGATCATAAAGTAGCTATTTTGAAGAATCCGGGTTATGGTGATTTATTTTCATGGCAAGCCGTAAATAATCTTAAATCTGCGCTTTGCCCTTACCCTTGGCGTACGCCTACGGAGGAAGATTTCCGCCAATTAGATCGCTCTTTGGGAGGAACCGGTTGGGCTAATGCCTCTCCTGATGGCAATGATCCGGAACAAAGGCGAGATGAAGCCCCACAAGAGCTTATAGATGCTTACCTTAATGAATGGGCTGCCACTTACGGAGGTCTTGTTTCAGATGGAGTTTTGAGTGCTCAAGGAACACCAGAAGGTGGTTCTGCTATGTATTGGTCTAGTTCGGAAGTTGTTCAAGCAAATGAGCCACAGCCCTATAATATGGGAAGATCGTTAACCGTAACATATGGTAATGTTACCGGTATGGCATTCTCAAAGGCTGAAATTCAACCCACACCGGAGCAAGTGGCAGCAACAGAAGGTAATCTCAATAGTTTGGTAGCAAGTTGTGGTTGTCCTGCAGGAAGTTTCATGCTTCAGGAGAGAACAGAGGGCGAAGAAAAAGTATACTATTGTGGTTATATAGGGGAAACTATTACACGTTTAACACATCCTTATTCAAATCCAGGTAAAAATCAAGGGTTAATGCTTCGTTGCGTAAAATAATTTACAAATAGCTATTAAAAGGGGCTGTCAGAAGTTAACGGCGGCCTCTTTTTTTATGATTTTGCCAATTCAAGAAAAAAACAAAAAATAAAAAAACAAATGAAAAAACTTCTTTTTCTCTTATCCGCAGCAGGCTTGCTTTTGGCGAGCAGTTGCACCCCAAAAGATCCGAATGCATTTACGTTTAAAGGCCAGATTGGCGAATTGAATGCTCCGGCAACCGTTTATTTCGGCTATTTCCAAGATGGCGCAGAAATCATGGACACAGCCGTTCTTGAAAACGGAAAGTTTGCGTTTGAAGGTACTGCCACCGAACCATCGGCTGCACGTATTTTCTTGGACTATACCGGCGAAGGCTTGGAAAGCGCAGCTCGTGCAGGGCAAGTGCTTTATCTTTACGTTGGCCCGGAAGCCATCACATTGGAATCTAAAGACTCGTTGCTTAACGGCGTGATTACGGGTAAAGCCAACGATGAGTTCAACCGTTATCAAGAGTTTATAGGTGGCCCTATTCAAAATATTTCGGCCAAAATGAACCAAAAAATGTGGGATGCCACGCCCGAACAACAAGCTGATCCGGCTTTCAAGGCTCAATTGGATGTTGAGTTCAGAGCTTTACATGCAGAGCGTCAAGAAAAACAACGAGAGTTTGTGAAACAAAACCCTACGTCGTTTTTCAGCGTGGTAGCCATCACAGAAGCTACTCCTCCGGAATTTAATGTGGAAGAGGTAGAGCCGTTATTTATGAGCATTAGCGAGGATCTTCGCAACACGGCTACAGGCCAAGCCTTTGCCGTTCGCCTCAATGCTGCCAAGAATGTAGTTATTGGCAAAGAAGCACCTGATTTCACACAAAACGATCCTAATGGTAACCCGATTAAATTGTCGGATTTCCGTGGCAAATATGTGTTGCTCGATTTCTGGGCTTCATGGTGCGGCCCTTGCCGTCAAGAAAACCCTAATTTGGTAAAGGCGTATGCTCAATACAAAGACAAAGGTTTTGAAATCCTCGGCGTTTCGTTGGATGAGCAAAAACGTGCTGCTGCATGGACAGAAGCTATCGAGAAAGATGGCATGACCTGGGCCCATGTATCCGACCTCAAAGGCTGGAACAATGAAGCCGCTCGCATGTATGGCATTCGTGCGGTTCCAAACAGTTTCTTGATTGACCCGAATGGGGTTATTATCGCCAAGAATCTTCGTGCGGAAGAGTTGTTTGCATTTTTGGAGAATCTATTTAATAAATAGAAGAAGACGTGTAAAGAGGGCTGTCTTTGAATGAGGGCAGCCTTTTTTTGAGATTTTGCCAATTCGGAAAATATTCGTAACTTTGCAGAATGAAAAACATGCCACAATATCGCGATGAAAATTTAATGCTTGTTGCTGCTGTTGAACAATATGCTCAGCATCATCGGATTTCAACAGCGAAATCGTTTGATATTTTCCGGCAATATGGTATAAACAAGTTGATACGCAAACACTACAATGCTTTGCATACCCAAGCGCTTGACGAAAGTTTTTATTTTGCAGAAGATGTGATTAATCGAAACCTAAAGTCCTCTCAAAATGCTCAATAATATAAAATTATACCATGGCTCGAATTGTGATTTTTCGACAGTAGATTTGTCGAAAGCAAAAGATAAGCGAGATTTTGGGACAGGTTTTTATACAACAACTTTGCAAAATCAGGCCATAGAATGGGCGAACGTGTTGTATGCACGTTTCGGCGGTGATGGTGTTTTTGTGTATGAATTTGAGTTTAAGATAAACGAAAATTTGAAGTTCAAACAATTTGATGGTATAACGGAAGAATGGTTAAATTTTGTTCGGGACAATCGAATTGGGGACGTTGCGAAACATGATTTTGATGTGGTTCGAGGTGCGGTTGCAAATGATCGGACCAATCGAACTCTAGCTCTATTCGTTGAAGGTATTTATACCTCAAAAGAAGCCATGGAAAAGTTAAAAAGTAACAAACTTAATGATCAAATTTCCATTCATACCGAAAAGGCATTAGTTTGTTTGAAACTTATTAATAAGGTAGCCTATGGAAACTAAATATTCATATAACGGACAGGATATTACAACCGATATGATGTTCAAAATTGAACATGTCGTTAATGTCTTGTCGGAGCGTGAAAATAAAGATTTCGATGTTGTTTTAGCCGATTTTTTGGAATCTAATATCTATCATATTTTACAACAACCCGATAACCTTTTGTGGGCAGATAGTAGTGAATATATTGCTGATGAATATATCCGAGAGATAACAAAAAAAACAAACATTTATTAAAGTTTACACCATGAAAATAATTTTTACCATTCTTTTAGCCATTTCTTGTTTGGCTTGCGAGGATAAAGAACAAGACCTAAACAAAGGTCAAGAACAAGAACCTGAAATTGAAAAGCCCGATGTTTGGGCAGATTTTGCTTATCCTAGAGTTGGCTTTATCAATCGTGCGGGCGAAACTAATGCCGGTTGGGTTATCTACAAACGTTTGGTTCCGAATCCGGAAGAGTTCATTGCCAACCATGCCATGTATGTAGCCAGAGAGTTGTACTTTTCGGCATCGGATAGCACTATCCCCAAAATAGACAGCATAACCTACCTTTTTGATGATTACGACGGTGTTTCGGAGAAAGCAGGAGCCCCTCCGCATATTGCG
>JAITVC010000081.1 GCA_031286005.1 Bacteroidales bacterium | reverse complement strand
AATTGAGAATTGAAAATGGAGAATGGAGAATTACGCTGTACCAAAATAGCTATAGGCGAAGCATCATTTTCAATTTTCAATTTTCAATTCTCAATTTTTTCGTATCTTTGCACCCTATTTCTATTTCAAACGATGCGCATAAAAACCAACACCCTAAAATCTGTACGTGATTTTTTCGATGACGAATTGAAGCCGTTTTATCCATGCGATGAAATTCGGTTTTACTTTTATTGGTGCTGCGAAAGTTTTCTAAACCTATCGAAAACACAAGTCATTGCAAACATCGAATTTCGCATCAGCGAAAGTATGATGCTGAAATTTAATTTTGCCGTCAAAGATTTAAAAGCACAAAAACCGATTCAATATATTCTGGGAACTTGCGATTTCTACGGCCTAAAACTGCTTGTTACACCCGATGTGCTGATACCTCGTCCCGAAACCGAAGAATTGGTACAACAAATAGCTTCCGAACACAAAAATTTCAATGGCCGGATTTTAGATATTTGCACCGGCAGCGGCTGCATCGCATTAGCTTTGAAAAAACAGTTCTCTAAATCTAATAGTCAAGGCTTGGATATTTCCCAAAAGGCTATTTCCGTAGCCCAAGAGAATGCAAAGCGTAATCAGTTGGATGTTGATTTTTTCGTTGCCGATATATTCAATTACGGAAAAGACATGCCTAACCAACAGTTCGACCTCATCGTGAGTAATCCGCCCTATGTGCTCAATTCCGAAAAATCCCAAATGCAGGCCAATGTATTAGATTACGAGCCGCATCAAGCCCTGTTTGTCGAAGATGATAATCCTCTCCTGTTTTACAAAACGATTATAGATTTGGCCAAACATCATCTCAACCCAAACGGTGCATTGTATTTGGAAATTAACGAAAGTTTCGGCAACGAAATAACAGAAATCTTAATCCTAAACGCATTTTCAAACGTTCAGACACATTCCGATTTTAGAGGTAAAAGCCGCTTTATAAGCGCAACCCTGTAAGTTTGTTATAACACTCCCTGCAAAGTGGCTGATAACTCTCGGTTTCGCCCAGCATAACCAATTTATTGTTATCGGCCGTGCGGTGCGAAAATTGTGCAGGGTTTCCGCAAATCATGCAGATAGCGTGCACTTTGGCAACATATTCGGCAATGGCCATCAACTTGGGCATCGGGCCAAACGGTTGTCCCAAATAATCCATATCCAAACCGGCTACAATCACACGGATGCCCCGATTGGCAAGCGTTGTGCAAACACCAATTAGTTCGTCTCCAAAAAACTGCGCTTCATCAATACCCACTACATTCACATCATTACCAACATAAAGCAAAATGCTTTCCGCAGCATCCACAGGCGTTGATTTCACGGCAGTGGCATCGTGAGAAACCACGCTTTCTTCGGCATAGCGTGTATCTACAGCCGGTTTAAAAATCTCAACAGTTTGTTTGGCAATACACGCGCGATTCATGCGGCGAATAAGTTCTTCGGTTTTGCCGGAAAACATGGAGCCGCAAATGACTTCAACCCATCCTCGCCGGGAACCTAATATTTCGGGATTTTCGGTATTCATAGTTTGCAAAGATACAAAAAAGAATTGAATTGTATTTGTTTTTTTATGGTTGTAGTCTTTCACGCTAAATTGTCCCACTTTGGGTTGATACGGTTAATAAGCATTTCTTTTTTGTTCCGACTCCATTTTTTTAGTTGTTTCTCTCTATCTATGGCTTGCTCAATATCCAAGAAAATCTCGTAATAAACGCAATTCTCTAAATTATATTTTGCAGTGAAAGAATGTTGGTGTTGATGCATACGATGTTCCTGCACACGGCGTTCCAAATCATTCGTAACACCTATATAAAGTGTTGTTTTATGCTTATTGGTCATGATGTAGATGTAGTTCTTTTGCATATTTTTTCTTTTTCGCAAGGGGATTCCTCGACTGCGCACGCTTTGCGTGCTACGCTCGGAATGACGACCGTTTTGACTGTGGGGAGAGGATGATGGCGGCTTCGCCGCCATCATCCTCTTTTCCCTCTATGAATAGCACGTCATGTCGAGCGTAGCGTAGCGAAGTCGAGACATCTCCTTACTAATTTTCCTGCAAAGATAACGTTTCTTTTCGAGAAATTTGGAAATGTTAACGTATTTTAACACTTTTTAACAGTTTTTAAGAAATACACTTAAGCAAAAAACATGAACGTCCAAGTAAAAAACACCATCCGTCAAGTAAAAAACGCCGATACGTCAAGCAAAAAGCACCATTTTTTTAGTTCCGAGCACAAATGTTCAAGTTAAAAGCATGGATTTTCTCACAAAAAACACGAACATCAAAGAAAAAAAACACAATTTTTCGGTTAAAAAGCACAAACGTTCAAGTAAAAAACATGAACGTTCAAGTAAAAAACATGGATTTTCTCACAAAAAAGGAGGAATTTGCCGCTTTTTGCGAGAAATTCCTCCTTTTTGGGGCAACCGTAGGGGTCGAAACGACCGAATATCCTTACTTTTGCGCCGTTACGGTTACTTTGCGGGTGCCAAGCGTTTTTACAAACACAGTTCTCCATTGAATGGTAAACTCATTGGTATAGTCGTCGAGCATCAGATGATTGACAAGCGGGAAGGTAAAATGCTTCCATCCATAGTCATCGTACGAGAGCCCCCGATCGACATTACCCCACCAAACAATAGGAGTAGAAGTGGTACGGATTCCCACGAAAACACTTTCCCAACCAGACATGAGTCCACCTTCTACATCAAAATCAGCTTCCGCTGTAATGGTTACCGAGGTATATCCCTCTGCTTTTAGCCGCTCGATGTTAAGGTCGGCTGTAAAATTCTCGAGGTAGCTTTTTTCCTCCCAAGGTGTGCTGTTGCTGAACCCCATTGAATGGTTTTGTGTAATTGTTTGAGTAAAGGAGGTGGCAAAGAAGTCCGATATAAGCTCTTCCGTTGGTTCGGGGAGGGTGTTGTAATTTAATTCGGGAATTTCGAGCAGGTCGCCTGCGGCGGTTTTGCCAAAGTTGCCGGCCGGGTCGGGTTCATAGTCGATGCCCCATGCGTAGGTTTCGGGGCGGGCAAACACGGTAGTATAGGATTGCAGCTGTGTGCGGTCGGATTTGTTCAATACCAACACATAAAACACATCGGTGGTGGCAAACAGCGAGTAGCGATACTTGCCTTCGGGCTCGTTATTCTCGCCAACGGTGGCCGACATCGAGAGGGTTTCGCCGTTTATTTTCGACAGGCTGGTTTCGTAGGTGTTGGCCGTTGAGCGGGTTTCCGAATTTTCCCACGAAAACTCGGTGCTCACATTGGCGCCAAAGCCCAAAAACGTGGCTTCCACACCAACGCTCACAGTGCTGGTGTTGCTTACGGTGTTTTCCACTGCCGTAGTGGTCGATTCCATAATGGCTTCTTCGGTGGCATTTTCTCTGCTGTAGCTGATGGTCATCGCCGTTTTTCCGTCATACATAACGGCATCTTTGTAGGCAATCGGAACGTAGTTCACATGGCCGAGCAAGAACACATAATAAAAGTTTTCGGCATCATAGGCCGAATATACCATTTGGGCTGTTTCCGGAACTGCCATCTCAGAAGCAGCACGGGCTACATTGGCAGGATTGGGTGTTGTTGGAACATACGGCACAGTTTCGTACCGCTTGGTGCCTGTGCCCCCGTCTTCGTCGGGCTCGCACGAGGCAAAAGTTGCTGCAATGGCCAAAACTGCTCCGGCGATTGCAAGAAATTTGTTTGATTTCATTTTTCTATCTATTTTTTAGGTTTAATAGAGTAGAGGTATTGTCAAATGCAACTTGTTTTAAGAGGTTAACGGTTGCAAAGATACAAAAAATTATTGAAACAGCAAACTTTAATAGTAATTAACTCAAAGGTGTTCAAAATTATTCACAAAAACCATACGAGGATTTATGAATGTTGAGTATCTTTGTAGGTGTAAAAAAAAATTCTTGCCTTATGTCGAAATCCTTATTGCAAACCCGTATTGTTGACAAGTTGGAAACCATCATGGTTCAAGTTGACACCATGAACAAGTTCGGAAAAAACATTCCGTTAATCCATTTGGATATTTTGAAATCCAACATCCGCACGTTGTACGAACAAATTTGTGAATTGGAACGCACTCAAGCGGACACCAACAATGCGAAAAAAGTTTTTGGCTCAATGGTTAAAGAGCCGGAAGTGGCTGTTGTTCCCCAAGAAACCGAAGAACGCATCGTGAACGACGCGCGCGAAACCATTTCCAAGTTGGTAGAATCCATTCAAGACGATGTAGCCGGCGAATTTGAGCCGGAAATCAATTTCAATATGCTGAATGCGGTGGCTGAGCAAACCGAGATGCCGACCTACGAGCCTGTTGCCGTTGTTGAAGAAACCACACTGTTGAAGGTTGAGGCGCCCATGCCGGAGCCTG
>JAITVC010000071.1 GCA_031286005.1 Bacteroidales bacterium | reverse complement strand
CCATCAAACCGATAATACGACCAGAAAAACGTTTCGTATTGCACCCGTTTGCGTCCAAACGTAAGGTTCGAACCTGTGTAGAATTGCGCCATCCCTGCAAAAGACAGGCAAAGAAAGGCGGATATAACAAGCAATCGTTTCACAAAGGTAAGCATATAAACCTTCAAAGATACGAAAAATTTATGATTTATGATTTTAATTTTTCATTCATAATTCATAAATTTCTTCATATTTCATTTCCTGAAGTTTCTCCGCTAATCTCGCCGTTGGCAAGCCCATCACATTGTAATAACAGCCCTCAATCCGTTCAATGCCGACCAATCCAATCCATTCCTGAATGCCGTAGGCACCGGCTTTGTCGAAGGGTTTGTAGGTATCCACATAATATCGGATTTGTTCCGCCGAGAGCAGTTTAAAATGCACGGTTGTGGTTTCCGTAAAGAGAATCTTTTGGGTAACCGATTTTAAACAAACGCCGGTCATCACACGATGTTTGCGGCCGGAAAGTTGGTTGAGCATCGCCGTTGCATCGGCGGGCGTTTCGGCTTTGCCGAGAACTTCATCATCAATAATAACGGTGGTGTCGCACGTGATAAGCGTCGCGTCTTTGGGCAATTCCGAAAAATCGAATGCATCGGCTTTCTTTTCGGCCAAATATTCGGCCATCCGTTCGATTGGAATATGCGGAGGAAAGGTTTCATCCACCGGTTTAACCTTGATTTGGAACTTCAAATCCATGGCTTTCAGCAAGGCTTGTCGGCGTGGCGATTGTGAGGCAAGAATTAACATGGTTGCAAAGATACAAATAATGTGAGAATTAAAAAAATTTGACAGTGTCGTTTTTTTTTCGTATCTTTGCACGCCAAAAAAGGTTGAATTATTTAAACCAATAAGGTAATATTAAATCAGGAAATCAACAATTAAACATTAAATATTATGGCAGCAATTACCGCAGCAGATGTAAACAAACTTCGCCAAATGACTGGCGCAGGTATGATGGATTGTAAAAAAGCCCTTTCGGAAAACGATGGCAATTTCGACAAAGCCATTGATTTTCTCCGTAAACAAGGACAAAAATTAGCCGCAAAACGCGCCGACAGAAGCGCTAATGAAGGCATGGTGTTGGCTCAATGCACAACCGATGGCAAATATGGTGCTATCGTGTTAATTTCGAGCGAAACCGACTTTGTGGCAAAGAATGCCGACTTCCAAAGCTTTGTTAAAAGCGTTTCGGATTTGGCTATCGCAAATAAACCTAAATCTTTGGATGAAGCCAAAGCCGTGAAAATGGCCGATGGTCGTCCGGTTGAAGACCATGTAACCGACCTTGTTGGAAAAATCGGCGAGAAAATCGAATTTGCTCAATTCGAATGTCTGGAAGACGCTAATGTGGTTGCTTATAATCACCACGGAAACCGTTTGGCAACCCTTGTTTCATTCAACGGCGAAATTCCTCAAGAAGTTGCCAACGATGTAGCTATGCAAACTGCTGCTATGGCTCCTGTTGCGCTCGACCAATCTGCCGTGACACAAGAAGACATCGACCGTGAGTTGGAAATCGCTCGCGACCAAGCCCGTCAAGAAGGTAAAGCCGAAGACAAAATCGAAATGATTGCCCAAGGCCGTTTGAACAAATTCTTTAAAGAATCAACGTTGGTTAACCAAGAATTTATCAAAGACAACAAACAAACCGTTGCGCAATACGTGAAAGCGAAAGCCGGTAATACGGCTATCACAGGTTTCCGCCGTGTGATGTTGGGAGCGTAAGCCTTTGTTTGCATTGTCAAATTAACAAAAAAACCGTTAGGATTACCCTAACGGTTTTTTTATTTCCCATTTCAGAACTGCGGGAGCCTTGCACCAATCGTAGCAAACCTGTCGCAAAACTGCGAGGGCTTTGCTATGAGTGTAGCAAATGTGTTGCAAAACTGCGAGAGACTTGCTACATGTGTAGCAACCTTGTTGCAAAATTGCGAGAGACTTGCTACATGTGTAGCAAACCTGTTGCAAATCTGCGGCGACTTTGCTACACTCGTAGCAAGCCTCTACAAATTTCGAGGGCTTGCACCAAATCTGCCGAAACACACCATACTTGCCGTAAGCACAAAAAAATAAGGGACGAAACTCGTCCCTTATTTTTTGTTTGTATAGAAGTTTGTCCTCTATTTCTTTTTGGTCCATCGCGTAATGGCATCAAATGCAATTGGTGAGGCGATGAAATAAGTCGACAACGTTCCGATTGCGATACCGAACATCAATGCGAACGTGAAACCGCGAATAACTTCTCCGCCGAATACAAAGATGATGAGTAAAACCAACAATGTACTGAATGACGTGTTGAACGTTCTGGACAATGTCGCGTTGAACGCATTGTTCATTTGATCACGAAGATTATGTTTCGGATAAAGCCCCATATTTTCACGGATACGGTCGAAAATAATTACCGTATCATTGATGGCATAACCGATTACCGTAAGAATAGCTGCAATAAACGATTGGTCGATTTCCATCGAGAAGGGTAATATACCATAGAACATGGAAAACACACCCAACGTAAACACGGCATTGAACAACAGCGCAACAGCACCACCCAAACCGAATTGCCATTTTTTGAATCGAATGGCGATATAAACGAAAATACCGAACAGAGCGATAACTACCGCTATGACAGCCGAACGTGTAATATCTGTGGCCATAGACGGCCCAACCATTTCCGAACTTAATTTGCCGAGCAACTTACCGTCTTGTTCCGAATTAAAGTCTTCCAATGAAATTGGCTCGTTATAGAACGATTTTACACCATTGTAAAGTTTACCTTCCACTTCTTGGTCAATTTCAGGACTGATTTCGTTCACCTTGTATTTGGTGGAGATTTTAACCTGTGTGGATGGTCCGAATGTTTTAACTTCGGGAGCATCGCCAAATTCTCTGGTCAACGCATTACGGACATCTTGCGGTTCAACATTTTGGTCGAAGCGCACCACATACGTGCGTCCGCCCTTGAAGTCAATACCCAAACTCAAACCGCGAGTCGATAAGAACCCTATCGAAAGAGCTACCATAACCACAGCAATCACATACGAGAATTTACGCTGTTTCAAAACATCAAAATTCGTATTTTGTAAGAAGTTGCGAACAATCTTGTTGTCGAAAGTCATTTCGTAGTTTTTGTCCAACATCCACGTAATAACCAAACGGGTAATGAAAATAGCCGTAAACAACGAGGTTAAAATACCAATCGTCAATGTGGTTGCAAAACCTTGAATTGGGCCTGTTCCAAAGATATACAAGATAACAGCAGTCAACAACGTTGTAACGTTACCGTCGATAATAGCCGAGTACGAATTTTTATAACCGTCGGCAATCGCCAATCGCACCCCTTTTCCGGAGCGGATTTCCTCTTTGATACGCTCGTAGATAATCACATTCGCATCAATGGCCATACCGAACGTAAGCACAATACCCGCAATCCCCGGAAGGGTAAGCACAGCACCCAACGATGCCAACACACCAAACAGAAAGAACAAGTTCGTAAGCAAAGCCACATTCGCCACGATACCGGCTTTGTTGTAGAAAAACAACATATACGCCAATACCATAATAAACGCAATGAGGAACGACATCATACCCGAATTAATCGCTTGTTGTCCGAGTGAAGGCCCAACCACCGCTTCTTGCACGATTTGTGCAGGAGCAGGAAGCTTACCGGCTTTCAAAATATTAGCCAAGTCCTTACCTTCTTCAACAGAGAAAGTACCGGTGATTTGCGATTGTCCGCCTGCAATTTCTTGGTTTACATTAGGCCATGAGTATGCGTAGTTATCCAAAACTACTGCGATAGAACGGCCAACGTTAGCGCCGGTCATGTTTTTCCAAATCTTAGCGCCTTCACTGTTCATTGTCATCGAAACATCCACAGAGCCGCTTTGGCCATAATCTTGACGTGCATCGGTAATCACATCGCCCGTGAGCGGAGCGCGACCATCACGTGTGTTTACTTTTAAAACAATAAGGCTATATAAATCCGTTGCTGGGTCAATCGGTTTGGCCGACCAAACGAATTTTGCATTACGAGGCAGTTTGTTGGCCGCCATAGCTTGGTTGATAAGAATATTAACCGTTGCAATATCTTTTTGTTGAGCATAACCGGCCACAGGGCCTTGACGGTTTTGGTCGCCCTCGCCCAACGATGGATAGAGTACAGCAAACAATGGGTTTTTCTTGCGCCATTCTTCGCTGTTCACATTTTGATCTTCAATATTGGAAGTTTCCTCGCCGATGGCTTTCGCAATATCATCTTCTGCGGTGGTGGTATCTGGCGATGCAACGGTGTCTTGGGTTGTTGTGCCGAGCAAGTCGCCAAGTTCCGACGATATGGATACGGCCGAAGCCAAATATTCGTTAGCGCTTACCAAACTTTGTGCAATTTCGGCAAACTCATAAGTTTCCCAAAACTCCAACTGTGCAGTTCCTTGAAGCAGTTTGCGCACACGTTCCGGCTCTTTCACGCCCGGAAGTTCGATAAGAATACGTTGTGTGCGTTCCAACTTTTGAATATTAGGTTGGGCCACACCAAACTTATCAATACGTTGACGCAAGATTTGGTATGTTCTGTCGAATGCGCCGCGAGTTTCCTCACGCATGGCTGCAATCACTTCGTCGTTGGTAGAGTTAGCCGTAATGGTTTTCATTTCCCAACTGAAAATGGCAGACATTTGAGCATTCGCATCGGTTTCTTTCCACGCTTCTGCAAACATGCTCACAAAATCGCTGTTAGCTGTTACTTTATTTTTTTCGATGGCTTTTTCCATCACGGTGTTGAACATCGGATCCATGCTATGGCTGGCAAGGGCTCTTACCACATCAGCAATAGATACTTCCATCATCACGTTCATACCACCGCGAAGGTCGAGGCCGAGGTTGAGTTCGCGTTCCTTACATTCTTTGAACGTATATTTGCGAACGCCGATATTGTAAACAACACTGTTGGATACGGAATCCAAGAAATACTGGTGTCTAACGTTTACCAGCGAGTCGTAGATAAAACGTTCGCGAACAGCATCGCCTCCAGCCAATAAGGCCTGAGTTTCGGCTTTAACGGTTGCTGATGTAGAGTAGGCGGTTGCCTTTTTCTCAATTCTTTGGGTAATAAGCGTAAACGATAATTGATACGCACAAATCAAAGCAAAAATGATTGCAAAAAACTTGATAGCTCCTTTATTTTGCATGGTTTTTAATAGTTTTATTTTGTTAATTTAGCGTGCAAAGATACGATTTTTTTTTCAAATAGACAAAAAAAATCAAGTTTATAAGGTTTATAAAGTTTGTAAAGTTCATAAAGTTGTCGTGAAATCAATCTTTTGGACATTTTTCTACTATTTGGGGAAGCCTCTTTATAAACATTAAGAACTTTATAAACTAATTTTGAATCTTCGGCCCAAAAGCCAAATCCCCCGCATCGCCCAATCCGGGAACGATATAAGACTGCGCCGTCAGTTCCTCATCAATAGCACCAACCCACAGCGTAAAGTTGCGTGAAGGAATATTTTGATACACATAATCAATTGCTTCCTGTGTAGCTACAACCGATACTATATGCGTGTGGCGTGGCGTTCCAAGTTCACAAAGTGCTTGATACGAAACCACCATCGACGAGCCTGTGGCCAACATCGGGTCGCACAAAATCAATTCTCGGCCATCAATTTCGGGACAAGCCACATAATCCATCCGAATTTTAATTTCGCCATCCGAGCCATGCTTGCGATAAGCCGAGATAAACCCATTGTCAGCACGGTCAAAATAGTTCAGCACACCCTCGTGCAAAGGTATTCCTGCCCTCAAAATGGAACAAATCACAGGTTGTTCGGCCGGTAGCGATGTAATTTTGGTACCCAGCGGCGTTTGAATATCACAAGGCGTATAATGCAAGGTTTTGCTGATTTCGTACGCAAAAATTTCGCCAATCCGCTGCATATTTCTGCGAAACCGCATACGGTCTTTTTGAATAGTTTCATCGCGAAGTTCGCTAATAAATTGATTGAATAAAGAATTTTGCAGGCTAAGATCGTTCGTCATAACAAAGATGGACATTAATTTGATTTTGCAAAGATACGAAATTTAATTGAGAATTGAGAATGGAAAATAGAGAATTTATCCTTCGCTTATCCTATATTGATCCTATAATGATCCTATAATGATCCTATAATCTTCCTCCAATCTTCCTCCAATCTCTCTTTCTTACAAATTTTGCTCATGATAAAACACGCTTTAAAGATTGCCAGATTGTTAATCTTTAATCTTTTATTCTTCATTTTTAATTTTTTTTTGTATCTTTGCAAAATAACCCAAATCATCAAAAACGTTATTTATAACATGAAAAAAAATAAATCGATACTTGTTCTGTTGATATTATGCGCATCCAATACCTACGCACAGCAGGGTTTTAACGGACATTGGTCTCATTCGACGGAATCAAGTAATTTCAATATTGTTATAGAACAAATTGGCGATAGCATCAAAGGTGGTGTTTGCGCAGTAATGCAAAATGGTGATTTTATAGATTGTGCCATGTACGATGAGGATGATGGTTTCATTTCCATTAAAGGGACGATTGTCGAGAATGTTGCGACAGTGGAATTTTGGAGTACATACGCCAATGGGTGGGGAAAGGCGACAATTACAAAAAATGATGATAATCAATTAATATGGAAGATTATTACAGAGCCAAGTACTGGCGTTAGTTTTATTCCCACAGAGTCTAATCTCACAAATCAAACAGAAGAAAACGGAAAATATAAAATTGATTCTATCGAAAGAGGAGAGCGGGAAGCATCTAAGAAACCACAGAGGCCAAGACCACCGTCCGAAATACCTATGTACTCCAATACCAATGGGACAATCTGGCCCAATAACCAATTTATTGATACGTCTTTCAATCCTCAATTGGCCAATAGTCAATCGTATAATGCAATAAATCCCATCAATGTGCAAGTTGGGAGTACAAAGTATACCATAAAAACAGCCAAATTTACAGATTGGGGAGATGCTGATCCCGGATATAATGTGATAGAAATATCAAAACAAATTACTGGCCATAGCTTATCTCCTCAAGGTGCTTTTGTTCATAGGCAAGTAATGGGATTGGCTAATCTTTTTGATAACTTTTATGGTCAATCACTCAAGAAGTATTCCAACAATAATTTTTTTATCACAGTGCCTTTATCGACTACTGCTACAGCTTTGATTTTTCCGGGAGAATCTTATGGTACTCAAGCATCTCAGTTATTGATAATCGTACTCACGCCTTCTGATGTTAAGACCATTTTTAATAAAAACATGAACATAAATTCAATAACCCAATCTGGCTATAATTTTACCATGATAACTCAATCCAATGTTATAGAAGGAGGCAGTTCTGAAACTCCTATAACTCATACAATTTATCAACAAGATGGCGTTCTTTTCTTAAAAAATGATTAAGACGTTCGTGCTGATGTTGCCAGGACACAGACGTGGACATCTGCGCGAGCGAGTTTATAGTAGGGGGATGCCTCGACTTCGCTCGGCATGACGGGCGTCTTTGTGCTGTTTTTTTACTTTTAATTCTTAATTTTTAATTATTTTTCGTATCTTTGCAAAAATTTTAACCTATGCGTAAACTTCTTTTATCCGTTTTAGTCGTTATTTGTAGTGCAACTTTTGCACAAAAACAAACATTGGAGTTGAATCAATTGATGACCAACCCAAATTTAAGACCTCAGTCGCTCTATCAATTGTATTGGTGGAACAATCAATCGGTAATTTATCAAAAAGCCAACGAAGTCCAACTGATTGATTTCGCAACCAAAGCCAAAAGCACACTGTTTTCGTTGAAGGATTTGAACGAGGCGATGAAGAATGCCGGCTTTGACGAATTCAAAGCGCTTCCCCGTTTCCGTGTCGACAGCACTTTCGTTACCTTTGTGGCAGATTTCCGTTGGCTGCAATTTGATCCGGTTAGCAAATCTATCGAGTTACTCAGTTCTATCCCGGATAACGCCAAAAATATTGAGGTTTTTTATCCCGCCAAACAAGTGGCTTACACCACCGGCAACGACAATGAACTCGTGTTGCTGAATGATAATATCAAACTCCGTGTGGCGTTGGCCGAACAAGACGGTATCAAAAACGGTGTAGCGGTTCACCGCAACGAATTTGGCATCAATAAGGGTATTTTCTTCTCGCCCGATGGTCAGTATCTGGCCTATTACACGATGGACGAAAGTATGGTAACTAATTATCCGCTGGTAGACATCAACGCACATGTTGCAACGGTGAAAAACGACCGTTACCCCATGGCTGGCATGCGCAGCCATAATGTGCGTGTTGGAACATTTAACGCAACCAACTTCCGGGGAGTGCTAATGCGCTCAACATTCGATCGTGAAACCTATCAAACTAATGTATCGTGGAGTCCCGATTCCAAAGCGATTTATATCGCTATGGTAACACGTGATCAAAAAACGATGAACTTACGTGAATACGACCCTATGAGTGGTTTATTTGTAAAAGAACTGTTTCAAGAAACATCGCCACGCTATGTAGAGCCAATGAACCCAATGTTGTTTATTCCGTCCAATCCAAACTTGTTTGTGTGGCAAAGTCAACGTGACGGCTACAATCACATTTATCTCTATAATACGGATGGTAAGTTGATACGTCAGATTACGCAAGGCGAATGGGTGG
>JAITVC010000126.1 GCA_031286005.1 Bacteroidales bacterium | reverse complement strand
CCTATATTTCCGCCAACGGGAATGGTCATAAGCGTAACTTGCAGGTTAGTGCCCGTCCACAATACTGTTCGGAAATTTTCGTTGGCTTCGGTGTAAGATTCGATGTTTAGTACGGTTGGATGGTTGCCATAGTCTTTAAAGTTAACTACGGTGTTTTCTGTGCTGGTTTCGCTTGCGGCCTGTGTTGTTGAGGCTTCTTCTTGTGGGCTGTTGCAGGCATTGAACATTAATGCAAGTACTGCAAAATACAGGGTTGTTTTCATAAGAATTATGTTTTTAAGGTTAATATTGTTTTGTTTGTTTAATTTAGTTTTCAATGATCTTTATTTCCTCCTCCGTCAACCCATACAACTCATAAACAATCTCATTGATCCGGTCTTCGCTGTGGGCAATTCTTTGCTGTAGTTGCTCAATTCGATTGGGTAGAATTTCGGATTGCAAATCGTTGTTAAGTTTTAAGAGTAGATCAACGAGTTTGATGATTTGTTCTTGCTGTTCTGCATTTGCTTCAATATACGGCAATTGCTTCACGTTGATAGTTTTTACCTGTGCAAATGCTCGTCCTTCTTCACTTACAAGTTTTGAATTGAAAAGTCCAAGCACATATTTCAAATCAATTTCATATCCTTTCTGTGGCAAAATAACATGAACTGTTTTATCGTTATGATACCTATTTGTTTCTAGTGTGCCCACCAAATTACTTGATGTTTGCCGATAAATTAATTTGGGATTTGCCTCTAAAATTTCCGGTGTAAATCGGAATGTATCATTGTCGTGTAAATATTTTTCGTAATTATGTCGTAAAAATTGTGTCGGACTTTCAATCATGTAACGATTAAAATTGCAACCTTTCAAATATGGTATATCTTTGGCATTCTCTTTTTTGCCTTTGTATAAAATCCTACTTCCGATAGATTCGCCTCGTTGTTTACCTCTGCCAATAGACCAATAATTATAACCGACATCTTTAATTAAAAAATAATCATTAAATTTTTTGAACCTATCTAACTTTTGAATGAACGGATTTTTGAAAACATAAACTTCGGAGTTTGATTTAATATTTGATTTAAAAATACCGATATTAGATTTCATTGTCCAACTTTTATGCGGTCTATCATTTGTGATATTGGAAATACATGTAAAAACGTTTGCAGCACTAAAAATCAACTTATTTCCAAAATCTACAATTTCATTAATTTGATGCTGATTTAGCAATTGTCGTAATGCCTTGAAATAGTCTCCACGAATGAAACTATTGGGTGTAATCATGGAAACAACGCCTTTTGGTCTTACAAGTTTCAAACTTTTAGAAATAAAGGCAACGTACAAATCATTATTTCTTTGAAAAGCAGGATAATTTATTTCAAGATATTTTTTTACATTATCATTAAAAACAAGCACATACGGCGGATTCCCAACCACACAATCAAACCCGCCTCGATAATTATAGATTTCGTTGTCGGAGGCAACATTCAAGGTTTCTTCGAGTTCTGTGGCGTATTCGTAGGCTTTGCGGGCGTGGTGCTTGGTTTTCTTTATCAACTCCGCAACATCGTCTTTTTTTGAGGTTTTTTGCGTTGCTATTTTTCTGTTAAAAACCTCCGGAAACGCTTTCTCCCACGAAAATGGTTTTACCTTTCGTTCGTCGTCCCAATTCGATTCATCGTTGTAATAATCCAAATCAATCAAACTATTTCCACTCTTGATATTGCCATCTAAAGTGGGCAAAACACGTTCGTGAAAGAGTTTGGTTTGCGCCTCAATCGTGTCTTTGGTTTCGCCTTCCATGCACTTCAAAAGCAAACTCAATTTGGTTACTTCAACTGCGTTTGCATCTAAATCCACACCGTAAATGTTGTTTAGCAAAATGCGTTTTTTCTCTACGGTGGTTAATTCGCCAAGTGGCGTTAACACGTCATTGCGGGATCGGCCCGCAATCTTTTTGCTATTCGAGGGCGTATGCAATACGCCCCTACGCAATTCCTCATCCAAATAATATTTCTTATGCCATTTCAACAAAAAATCATACGCACCAATCAAAAAACTTCCACTTCCGCAGGCAGGGTCGCAAATTTTAATCTTTTCAACGTCTTTGGGCGTTTTTCCTTCAACAAGTTTTCCAACAGTATTTTCCACGATATAATCCACAATGTATTGCGGCGTATAGTAAACACCACCGGCTTTGCGAACTTCAGGCTTCTCCTCTATTTTAGCCGTTTTTCCACTGTTGGAAAGGGAAATGGTTTTACCCAAAAATTGCTCATAAGCACTTCCCAAAATCTCCACCGGAAGCACCGAAAATTCATACGGACAAATCGGATAATACAATTCGGAAATAATCTCTTTCAAAACCTTGTCATCAATCGTAATATACTTGCTGACTTGGTCTTGCTTGAAATCGAAAAGTCCGGAATTATATTTTTCGTCTGCCTCATCAAATAATCGCAACAGTTTTTTATAAAAATTACTGCCTTGAATGGTTGATTTTAACGCCTCATAAGGCTCAACGTGGCGATCTTCGGCAATACGCAGAAAAATCAATCGGTCGATGATATGTTGCACCACAAAATTGAGTTGCTCTTCGTCAATTTCATTCAGTTTTACAATATTCTTGGCCATTTCAACACGCCATTTGTCTAAGGATGCCAAGAATTCGCTATCAACAGACGAGGTTCCTTTTTTGTTCTTATCGCTCTGAATAAACTTGTCGAAACTACCTTTGAGCACACGTTCTTTGCTAAACGTATCCCAAATAAAATCAAACTCGGCGATGTAATTATCGTAAGTGATATATTTTATCCGGCCATTGCTTGCTTTGTCGGTAGGTTTGGGCTTGTTGGCACAGTCGTAAATGGCAAATTCCTGAAAATCCATAACCACAGAAATCGGCATTTTGGCACTCCAACCATACCGCCGAACTTGATAAGCCGGCTGAATATCGTCTTTGATGGTAACGCTCGGCTTTTTGGCTTCGAGAAAAAACAACCGTTTTCCGCCCGGAAGCCGGAACGAATAATCGGGCGCTTTGGTTGCATTCCCTACTCTCACACGATCCTCGTGAATTACCTCACGATAACTTTCCGCACTGCCCTGTTCATTGTCAACGTCCCAACCCAACGCCTTCCAAAACGGATCGATAAAGTCCCGGCGTGTCTGTGTTTCGTTGTAGTCTTTGCTTTCATAAAATGCTCTTTGCTCGTCGAAACGTTCAACGAGTGATTTGATTTTTTCTAAGGCTTGTTCTTTGGTGTGCATGGAAATGGTTGTAAAAATTACAAAATCATCATAACTTCACTAATATCGTTCATAATCTTATTCGCCAAATGATTGGCGGTAGTTTCGGATTGACTTTCGGAATAGATGCGGATAATCGGCTCCGTGTTGGATTTGCGGAGGTGCACCCATTCGTCGGCAAAGTCGATTTTCACACCGTCGATGGTGTTTACTTTTTCATTTTGATATTTGATTTGAATGGCTTTCAAAATAGCATCGACATCCATTCTGGGGTCGAGTTCGATTTTGTTTTTACTGATATAATAGTTGGGATAGCTGAACCGCAGTTGAGAACAGGTCTTTTTAGATTTGGCCAGATGAGTTAAGAAGAGGGCGATTCCAACCAAAGCATCGCGCCCGTAGTGCAGTTCGGGATAAATCACACCGCCATTGCCTTCACCGCCAATCACGGCATGATGGGCTTTCATCATTTCAACCACATTGACTTCGCCCACAGCGGAAGCGAAGTATTCGCCGCCATGCTTTTGTGTGATGTCTCGCAATGCTCTTGTCGAAGATAGATTTGAAACGGTGTTGCCTTTCGTGTGTTTCAACACATAATCCGCCACCGAAACTAAGGTGTATTCCTCGCCAAACGTGGTGCCGTCTTCGCAAACAATGGCCAAGCGGTCTACGTCGGGGTCAACCACAAAGCCTAC
>JAITVC010000012.1 GCA_031286005.1 Bacteroidales bacterium | reverse complement strand
ATAAAACCGGTCGCGCTCCTCGTCGGCAGCCTCGATGCTCTTTGTGAGCGCACTTTTAGGCACAATTTTGAACGACCGGTCTTCATCCGCAAGAGCGGCTTTAAATTCCGGATACTCGGTGGCGATGTCAATCGCCTCTGGCGTTTTCGCGATAATCAAGCCGTTCAAATCCGTCATAAATTGGAAATGCTCGGCGTTAGTTAGGTTTGTGTACTTTGCACTGTTAATTTTCATAATCAGGTCTGTTTTGGTTAATATTAATTGTGTTTAGATAACATTTTAGGGTTTAATTTGTATGGCTCAATGTCTTGATAAAAGTTGCATACAATTATGCAAGGCTGTCCGACATCTCGGCGAAGGTTGCATACAATGATGCAAGGCTACCCCGCACTTCGGTGAAGGTTGCATACAACGATGCAAGGTTGCCCGACGCTTCGGTGAAGGTTGCATACAATGATGCAAGCCTGCCCGACACCTCGGTGAAGGTTGCATACATTGATGCAAGGTTTTGGATGAAGAGGTACAACTTTGCAGAATGTTCATCGTTGATACGGGAGAGTAGGTTATTGCTTAATTTATGTTTTTCGGACGGCAAATATACGACTTATTTTAAAATTACGAAATTTTTTATTTTCAATTTTTTTTCGTATCTTTGCACGGTTTTGTACAGGAGATAAAGATGTGAATTCGTTACACCCTGCAAAACGAAAACAGGATTTTAAAAATAACAAAAATATGAGCAATCAAAAATTATTCTCCGAATTTCCGCCCATCAGCACACAACAATGGGAAGATGCTATTATCAAAGACCTTAAAGGCGCCGACTATGAAAAGAAATTAGTTTGGAAAACCCCCGAAGGTTTTAAAGTGAAACCGTATTATCGCGAAGAAGATTTGAAAAATCTTACGTATTTGCAAACCAATCCTGCCGAATTTCCGTTTGTTCGCGGTAATTCCAACCAAAACAACGATTGGGAAGTTCGTCAAGATATTTGCGAAAGCAACCCGGCCAAAAGCAATGAAATCGCAGTAGACGCCATTAAGCGTGGTGCAGAAGGCATCTGTTTCGTTGTCGAAAATGTGAAATCCGAACAAGATTTGGCCACACTTTTGAACGGCATTGATGTTACAAAAGTCAGCATCCATTTCAAAAAATCAAAGAATTACGTCGATGTTCTGAACTTGTTTGTAAATTATCTCAAATCAAACAACATTGATGGCAAGCAAATCAAAGGTTCTATCAACTTCGATTGTTTCGCACATGCCCTCAAACACGGCAGTTTCCACAAATCCATAGAGGAAAGCGTGAAAACGGCCGTTGAAATTTTCAATACCTTTGCAACCATCCTACCCAACTTCCGCTTGCTTTCGGTTAATGCACAAATCCTGCACAATGCAGGCGCTACCGCCGTTCAAGAATTGGGTTATGCGTTGAATTGGGCCAATGAATATTTGGTCTTATTGACTGAAGCCGGATTGAATATCGACCTCATCGCCGAACGCATGACGTTGAACGTGGCCGTTGGTTCCAATTACTTTATGGAAATCGCCAAAATCCGTGCTGTACGCTTGTTGTGGGCTAACATGCTCAAAGGGCACGGCGCAAAACACACGCAAGTATTTGTTCATGCAACGACATCGAAATGGAATAAATCCGTTTATGATCCGAATGTGAACATGCTCCGCACCACTACGGAAACCATGTCGGCATCGCTTGGCGGCGCCAATTCCATTCACGTGGATGCGTATGACGATGCGTTCAAATGTGCCGATAATTTCTCGGCACGTATTGCCCGCAATCAACAAATCATTTTGAAAGAAGAATCGTATTTTGATAAGATTGTAGACCCGTCTGCCGGTTCATATTATATAGAGAACTTAACGGATGCCATTGCTCAACACGCTTGGAAATTGTTCCAAGATGTGGAAGACATGGGCGGTTTCTTGGCAGCCTTCAAAGCCGGCGCTATTCAAGATGCCGTTACTCAAACTGCAAACCAACGCTATTTGGACATTGCCAACCGCAAAACGATTGTTTTGGGCACCAACCAATATCCAAATACAACCGAAACCATGTTGGATAAAGCCACCGGCAAAACAAATTGCCACAGCTGCTATTCCGAACAACAAAGCGAATATAAAGCCCTCTGCTTGTGTCGCGGTGCAGAAGCCTTTGAAGGCTTACGTTTAGCCACCGAAAAAGCCGTGAAAGACGGCAAGAAAAAACCAATTGTGTTCTTATTGACTTACGGAAACCTCGCCATGCGCAAAGCACGTGCAGGTTTTGCATTGAACTTCTTCGGTTGCGCCGGATATGAAATTATGGACAACGCCGGTTTCAAAACACCGGAAGAAGGCGCCAATGCAGCCCTCGCCGCCAAAGCCGACATCGTAGTGTTGTGCAGTTCCGATGAGGAATATCCTGAATTGGTAAACGGTGCATGTGCTGTATTGAAAGGCAAAGTTAACATCACATTGGCCGGTCATCCGGGCGATAATCTCGAAGCCTTCAAAGCTGTCGGAGTTAACGAATTTATCCATGTTCGCACGAACTTGGTGGACACGTTGACTGCCTATCAAAAGCAATTGGGAATTTTGTAACTTGAATATTGAGAGACATCCGCTTGTCCCGTTCTTGCCAAGTCATGCAAGATGGCTGTTTTTAGGGAGTTTTCCTCCAAAACAGCATCGCTGGTCGATGGATTTCTACTATCCCAACTTTCAAAATGATATGTGGCGAATCTTCGGATTGGTGTTTTTTCAAGACAGGAATCACTTTGTAAACACAGTCGAAAAAACCTTTCGAAAAGAGGCTATCATAGCTTTTTTGACGAAACAGGGCATTGCGATGTACGATACAGCCGAAGCCGTCATCCGTCATAAGGACAATGCATCCGACAAAAATTTGGAAATCGCAGAGCCGACCAATATAGGAGCGTTTATCCATCGCCTCCCCCATCTGCAAAGCATCGTTACAACCGGACAAAAAGCCTCAGAAGCCGTAATTGCCTACTTTGCTCAAAAAGGTATCTCTATAAATCCGCCTGCCGTTGGTGCCTACACGCCGTTTGTCTACGAAGACAGAGCCTTGTGTTTGTACCGAATGCCGTCGTCATCGCGCGCTTATCCGCTCGCTTTGGAGAAAAAAGCCGAAATCTATCGAAGCCTAATGTCTTGATAAAAAAAACACAAATCATCATGCCTAATTCATAAATTTTTTGTATCTTTGCACGATGATTTTGATAGCATAAATTAAATTTATATATAATGAAAACAAACAATCGTTACGACTTAAACAAAAACCTCGCTCAAATGCTCAAAGGCGGGGTAATTATGGATGTTTCAACGCCCGAACAAGCACGTATTGCCGAAGAAGCCGGCGCCGCTGCAGTTATGGCTTTGGAACGCATTCCGGCAGACATCCGTGCAGCAGGCGGTGTTTCGCGCATGAGTGACCCAAAAATGATCAAAGGAATCCAAGCTGCCGTTAGTATTCCGGTGATGGCCAAAGTGCGCATCGGCCATTTCGTAGAGGCCCAAATTTTGGAATCGTTGGAAATCGACTATATAGACGAAAGCGAAGTTTTGTCGCCGGCTGATGACAAATATCATATCGACAAATCTAAATTCCAAGTACCGTTTGTTTGCGGTGCCAAGAATCTTGGCGAAGCGTTGCGCCGTATTGTTGAAGGCGCTTCGATGATTCGTACCAAAGGCGAACCGGGCACAGGCGACGTAATTCAAGCCGTGCGCCACATGCGGGCAATGACATCCGAAATGCGCAGACTTCAAGGCATGAAAGAAGACGAACTTTATCACGCAGCAAAAGATTTGCAAGTGCCTTACGACTTGGTGAAATACGTTCACGAAAACGGCAAATTGCCCGTAGTGAATTTCGCCGCCGGTGGTGTTGCAACGCCTGCCGATGCCGCTTTGATGATGCAATTAGGTGCAGAGGGCGTATTTGTTGGTTCTGGAATTTTCAAATCCGGCAATCCGGTGAAACGTGCACAAGCCATCGTGAAAGCCGTTACCAACTTCAACGATCCTAAAATTTTGGTGGAAATATCCGAAGATTTGGGCGAGGCTATGGTTGGTATCAATGAAGCGGAAATTAAAATTTTGATGGCCGAACGAGGCATGTAATTCTATGGCGAAAAAACCGATTAGAGTAGGTGTTTTAGCCCTACAAGGTGGATTCATCGAACATATTAATCATTTACAATCACTGCAAGTCGACACTTTCGAGATACGAAAAAAGGCCGACTTGCAGTTGTCTTCTGATGGTTTAGTATTGCCCGGCGGCGAAAGCACAACCATCGGCAAATTGCTTCATGATTTGGACATGTTCGACGACCTGAAATCAAAGATTCATGCAGGCTTGCCCACTTTCGGAACCTGTGCAGGCATGATTCTTTTAGCCAAACAGTTAAGCGAAAGTGGCATCTCATATTTCAATGCGATAGATATTATCGTAAAACGTAATGCTTACGGACGTCAACTTGGCAGTTTCTTCACGGAAGCCGAATTTAAGGGCATCGGCACCATCCCAATGACCTTCATCCGAGCTCCGTATATCGAAACCATCGGTAAGAACGTAGAAGTTCTATCCAAAATTGACGGACACATTGTTGCAGCCCGCGAAAACCACGTGTTGGTTACCTCTTATCATCCCGAATTGACGACAGATAACCGTGTGCATAAGTATTTTGTAGACATGATCTCATAACAGTATATCAAACTCTTGGTTGACTTTAATGGTTATACTAAAAATATGTTTACTTTTATTTGTAAATAACAAAGGCCGCTGAAATCAGCGGCCTTTGTTTAAGTGGTCGGGATAACTGGACTCGAACCAGCGGCCTCGTCGTCCCGAACGACGCGCGCTACCAACTGCGCCACATCCCGATTGTGGAGTGCAAAATTACAACATTTATTTGAAATATCCAAATTTATTCTGCATTTTTTGACTTCTTGCGAGAACCTTCATACAGTTCAAACTTCTGGAATTTACAAAGTAAAGGTCCATTATACAGTTCTATTTTTTTCGACGGATGCAGTCCAAATCGTTTCATAGCATCGGCATCCGAACTGATAAACCATGCCGTCCAATTCTGGTAATCATTCTTAAGTTTATCGCCTATATTTTGATACATCTGAATGATGTCTTCAACTTCCAATCGCACTCCATACGGCGGATTACAAACAATCATACCCTTTTCTGCCGGTGGGTCTAACTTCATAAAATCGCCCAACCGCAAACTGATGTCCTTGTGCAAACGTGATTGTCGGATATTCTGTTCGGCAATATACAAACTTTCTTCCGAAATATCCGAACCAA
>JAITVC010000002.1 GCA_031286005.1 Bacteroidales bacterium | reverse complement strand
AAAATATTTAAATGTGTAAATTGGAAAATATTGTTTCTATTGTTATTGGTGGGTTGGTTTGGGATTAATATTTTGCAATCCATTCTTACCGAAATGACGGAAGACGAAACGTATTATGCGTTTTGGGGCGAACAGCTTGCATGGGGATATTATGACCATCCGCCGTTTGTTGCGCTGATGGCATCTGTTTCCGATTGGTTATTCGGCGGCAATTTAGCCGTGAGATTTGTAACTGTTTTCATTCAAATCATCGCACTTTGCTTGGTTTGGAAATTGCTCGACGAAAAAGCACCGTCATCCCCAAAAGTTCTGTTGTTTTTTATCCTTCCGGCCTCCTTGTTTATGTTTTCGGCGTATGGGTTCATTACAACAGCAGATGCGCCCTTATTGCTTTTTTCGGCCTTATTTTTGTGGATGTATCAGCGTTTTTTGAAAGAAGAATCATGGACAAACATGCTGCTGTTGGGCCTTAGCATGGCGGGAATGGTTTACAGCAAGTATCACGCCGTACTGATTATCGGCTTAATTGTGCTGTCGAATTTGCGGTTATTGGGTCGTTACAAATTTTGGTTAGCGGGACTTTTTACGGCTGTTTTACTTATTCCGCATTTGCTTTGGCAGATTTCGGAAGGCTTTCCAAGTTTCCAATACCATTTGAGCGCAAGAAGCAGTAGTTTTAGATGGAATTATTTTTTTGAATATATACCGAACCAATTAGTGGTTTTTAATCCTTTATTTGTTGGAGTTATCATTTATATTTTGTTTAAATATAAACCTCGCGACATATTTGAAAGAGGGTTGTATGTTTTCATTATCGGATTTGTCGCATTTTTTTGGTTGATGGCCTTTCGCGGACATGTTGAGCCGCATTGGACGGTGGCTTGTTCTATCCCGATGATGGTTTTGCTATATCGTCGCAGTCTTGAAAATCAAAAAATATTCCGCTTTGTCAAATACGGTATTGCGCCTTTTGTGATTTTAGTTTTTGTGGCACGAATTCTTTTAATCACCAATATTCCGCCCGAAAAGTTGCATTTTCATGGGAAAGAATCAAAATACAAAGCGCTGGAAAACCTTGCCGGAGATTGTCCTGTAATTTTTACCGGGTCGTTTCAAAATCCATCGCTTTATCATTTCTTCACGAAAAAAGAAACAACGGTATTAAGGCGTACAACCGATCGGTTTACTCAATTTGACATTTGGCAGAAAGAGCAAGCGTGGAAAGGGAAAACAGTTTTTGTTGCCGGAGATGTAGATGCTTTAACACAATGTTACACGGTTGACGGATACGAATTTTATGGATTCTTTTGCAACGATTTTCAATTAAATAATCGGAATTTCGAAGCCATTCTTTGTCAACCGCAAATCTTACCTGCAAATGATTGACAAATTTTTTATCATAAAACTTTTCAAATTCTGTGTGGTCGGATTTTCTGGAGTGATTGTGGATTTCGGAGCCACTTGGCTCTTGAAAGAAAAAGCCAAAGTCAACAAGTATATAGCCAATTCAACCGGTTTTATTTTAGCGGCAACATCCAATTATTTTCTCAATCGTGTTTGGACTTTTGAAAGTCAAAGTCGGGAAATAGCAACGGAATATGCATCGTTTTTTGCGATTGCATTAATCGGACTTGGCTTGAATAACCTTATCATTTGGATTTTGTCTGACAAATTAAAATGGAATTTTTATCTTTCCAAATTAGTGGCAATCGGAATTGTTACCCTATGGAATTTTGGAATGAATTTTGCCTTCACGTTTGCTAAATAAGACCATGAACTTTAAAATACTACTTTCAACAACATCCCTACTCTTAGCCACAAGCGCCCTCGCCCAAACCACCGGCATCGCCCTACTCAAATACAACGGCGGCGGCGATTGGTATGCCAATCCCACATCGCTCACGAATTTGATACAGTTCTGCAATAAAAATCTCAACACTTCGCTAAAACCGGATTATGCCACAGTTGAGGTTGGCTCAGCGGATTTGTTCAACTATCCGCTGGTGCATTTGACCGGGCATGGCAACATCGTTTTTTCCGACAAGGAAGTGGCCAATCTGCGCAACTATTTAATTGGTGGTGGTTTTCTGCATGTGGATGATAACTATGGTTTAGACCCTTTCATTCGTCGCGAAATGGAACGTGTTTTTCCCGAAATCAAGCCGGTTGAATTGTCGGCATCGCATCCCATTTTCAATCAATACGCCTGCTTTCCGAACGGTTTGCCCAAAGTGCACGAGCACGACAACAAACGCCCGCAAGCCTTTGCATGGATTTACAACGGCCGAATGGTTTGTTTCTACACCTACGAATGCGATTTAGGCGATGGCTGGGAAGACCAAGAAGTGCACGGCGACAGTCAAGCCACACGCCTAAAAGCCCTACAAATGGGGGCGAATATTGTGCAGTTTGCATTTGCGCAATAAGGGTACGGGGGGTGTGGTACGAGGTGCGGGGTAAAAAGATTAGTACATATCATTTCTTTTTCATATCTTTGCAAAAAAATTAATCTCATGAAAAAAATCGCCATTATCCTTGTGTTAATTCCCAAATTGTTTTTCGCACAATTTATCTCGGATGAAATAAAGCCATTAGTCAAATACATCGAACAATGTAATACGTCGCCGGTGGATTATGTGATGAATTTGTTTGAAACCTATGATGTTGTTGTGATAGGCGAAAGGCATCACGGAGATATGACCCAATATGATTTAATCCAACAAATTATTTCTGACCCTCGATTTATCGCAAAAGTGGGACATGTTTTGACCGAAATGGGCGTTTACAAT
>JAITVC010000302.1 GCA_031286005.1 Bacteroidales bacterium | reverse complement strand
AGACATTCCGCTTTAGGAAACCTAACCATTGACGAATTTACAAAACTAAAAAATGTTGCTTAATTCAAAAAAAACGCTTATCTTTGTATCCGGAATTAGTTACGAACTCCAAAACAATTAAATATGTCAGAACAAACACAACCTCAAGAGACCAAAGAAATCGATTTGCTCGAAATAACCAGCAAATTATTTTCCACTATCGGCCGTGGATTTACCGCCCTGTTTAAGGGACTAAAAAATCTTACAGGATGGTTTTTCCGCACTATTAAAAAACATTTTTGGATTTTATTCATCTTGGCTATTGTAGGGGCCGGTGGAGGCTATTTTAAAGCTAAAAAGCAAAGACCTTACTATGAAACCGAAATGATGGTTGAAACCCAAATCATTTCGCGTGTGCAAGTGGCCGAACGGCTTAACTTTTTGCAAGAACTTATTGACGATAGAAGCAATTTGACTTTAGCCAGCGAATTAAAATTGCCTGCAGAGGATGTTAAACATATTTTTTATATTAAGGCCGATATTTACAACGTGTCTGTTGAGGTGCCATTGAATAAAAGAGACAGCGCAGAAGAGGAACTTATCACGGAGGAATTAGGACCTCAATTTTTGCGCATCCGCATTCGTGTTTGGGACAACAAAAGCATCAAGAAATTAGAGCATGCTTTAGTTACTTATATTGAAACCGATCCTTATACACAAGAACGTTTTCAACTCTTACAGGAGGCCAATATGAAAGAGCGCGAAAATATTAAGGAACAAATCGATCAACTGTTGCTCTTCCAAAAGAAGAACATTGAGAAATCGTCTTCTGTATTAACTTCCGGGAATATGCCATTTATGGTGCAAAATGAGGAAAGAACCTACGTTAGCGAAATTTTGAAGCTAAAAACCGACATTATCAACTTAGAAAGAGCTTATGAACTAACCCGACCATTGTCGGTTATTCAACCATTCACACCATTTGAATCTCCTGTTGATCGCACCTTGTTTAACACTGTGTTCTTTGCTGTTTTGTTTTCCGGTTGTGGCTTTATCTTTTTGGTGTTTCGCCAAGGTTGGAAAAAACTATAAATAAACGTTATGATTTCAATTGCCGGAGACTTGGGTAGCGGAAAAAGCACTATTGCCAAACGTTTGGCTGAGAAGTTAGGTTATACTTACTTTTCGACGGGTATGTTGTTTCGCAAGTTGGCAGCTGAGCGTGGTATGGATGCTCTGCAATTGAACTATCTCTCAGAAACGGACTTGAGTATAGACAAGTATATTGACGATAACCTTCGAGCAATAAATAATGGCAATGACACTCGCTATATCCTTGACTCGCGGATGGCTTGGCATTTTGTACCGAAATCATTCAAAATATATGCCACCGTTCGGCCGGAGGTTGCCGCACAGCGAGTCTCGGCCGATAAAGTACGCTTGGGTGAGCCTGAAACCACAGATTTGCAACAATGTGCCGTAAACCTTCTGGAACGGCAGAACGTTGAAAATCGCCGCTATAAAACCCTTTACGGCGTGAACTGCGATGACCTTTCCAACTATGATTTAATTATTGACACTTCTAACTACACGGTGGACGAATTGGTGGAACAAATTTTGTCTTCTTATAAACATTCGTACATACAGAATTCCTAACAGTTATTAAAAACCGTATAGGATATTCATTTTTAAACAAAAGGATGCTTTTTAACACCCTTTTTTAATTGAAGTTCCATACATTGTTGTTATTTGAATATTATATAAATATGTTTTATTGAAAAAACTTAAAATCACAATATTATATATTTTTTGTTAAAACACTTTAAGAATAAATTTGGCTATGTTTATATTTTTTTATACCTTTGCACCGTCAAATCAATTTATGTTGAATCAAAACTAAAAATCAAATTATCATGAAAAAAGTATTTGCATTATTAGCTGTTGCATCGATGGTATCTTTTGCCGCTTGCAATAACGCTGCTAAAGAAGCAGAGGCTACAGAAGAAGCAGTTGCAACCGAAGAAGTTGTAGCAACTGAAGAAGTTGTTGTTGAAGAAGCACCTGTTGCTGAAGAAGCACCAGCTACTGAAACTCCGGCTGAAACTCCAGCGAAATAATTAATTATTTCGATTACAAAAAAAGAGCGGTGATTTCACCGCTCTTTTTTTTATATTGATGCTTGTGCTTTGTCTTTTTGTATTTGTTGTTTGAGGGCATCCGGAGTATCAAACGTTTGTTCGCTGCGGATGAACTTTCGGATGGTTATATCTATGGTTCGGCCGTAGATAATTTGGTTGAAGTCTAAGATGTGCACTTCGGCGACTCTTTCGGATGCTCCGAATGTGGGACGGATTCCTACATTGAGCACACCTTTGAATAGTTGGTTGTTTATGATTACATCAACGGCATAAACGCCGTTTGGCGGCATTTGGCTACTATTTTCAAATTCTAAATTGGCCGTAGGGAAACCCAATGTACGGCCAATTTTTCGACCCTCAACAACTATGGCTTGCATTTATCGAATTTCTTCAATATACGGTAAACGAGCCATAACTTGTGGTTTCAGCGAAACTGATTTGCAAAATTCATACATTGGATACAAGTCGCCCATCTCGGATTTGACCATTCTGATCTTGGTTTCGCCAAGCATCTCCATGATTTGTTGGAATTGATCTTTTTCTTTCGGATAGTTATAAATCTTATAATCGTCGATCTTGGCCAATTCTGCCGCTTTAGCCAACGCTTCTTTCAAACCGCCAATTTCATCTACCAATCCGATTTCTTTGGCATCTGTGCCATTCCAAACACGACCCTGACCAATTGAGTCTACATAATCTTTGTTCAAGTTGCGACCATTTGCCACATGTGTAATAAATGTGCCATAAACTCGCTCAATCATGGCTTGCATTTTGGTTTGTTCAAAAGTTGTCATCGGGCGAGTGAGGTTTAGGAAACCGCCATTGGTATTGGTCGAAACCTCATCTGTTGTTACACCTAACTTTTCGTTGAGTAATTCTTTTATGTTTGGAATTGTGCCAAACACGCCGATAGACCCTGTGAGTGTGGTTGGCTGTGCAAAAATATAATTCGCGCCACAAGAAATATAGTATCCGCCACTTGCTGCATACCGTCCGAATGACGCCACTACCGGTTTTTTCGCTTTAGCGGCCATTATTTCTTGCAAAATAATATCCGATGCCAACGCACTGCCTCCCGGCGAATTTACACGCAATACAATTGCTTTGATTTTATCATCGTTTGCCGCTTTGCGAATGGCTTGCGACATGCTTTCAGAGCCAATGGCGTAGGCTGCACCTTGTCCCATACCGATTTCGCCTTGAGCATAGATAACGGCAATGCGGTTTTTGCTTGTTTTTTCGGCTTTGATTGGCGCTTTGGCGTATTTTTTAAAGTCAACAAATTCCAATTTCTCGATGTTTTCTTCTTTTACGGCATCGGCCAACAGTTGCAACATATCGTTGTGGCTAATCACATCGTCTATCATGTTCAATTCTTGGGCGGCTTCGGGTTCCATTGCCAACATTTCGTCGGCAATACGATTTAGTTCTTGGGCGGGGATATTTCTACTTTTTGAAATATCGGCTATCATGGCATTCCACAAACCATTGAGGTATCGTTGGGTTTGTTCGCGATTTTCGGGACTCATTTGTTCGTTTACAAACGGCTCGATTGCACTTTTATATTTACCATGACGGATAATTTGCATATCCACGCCAAGTTTGGCCAATGCGCCTTTTAAGAAGAACGATTGGCTTGAAAGACCGTTGAACAGCAATTGTCCTTCGTTGTGAAGATACACTTTATCGGCCACTGATGCCAAGTAATACATGGTTTGCGAATAGGTATCGCTATACGCCCACACAAACTTTCCAGACGTTTTGAAGTCCTCTATAGCTTGGCGAAACTCTTGCACTGTGGTTAAAGATGCATCGCCCATAAGCGCAAGATTTAGAAAAATACCCTGAATTTTATCATCCGTTTTAGCGTTATTAAGGGCTTCCATGGCAGTATTCAAACCCACTGTTGAACTTCCATCGAATGTGGGCATTGCGGCCATCGCTCTATCGGGCATTCCGTAGGCCATTGTGATTTCCAAAATGGATTTATCTTTCAAAGTGAGTGTCTGCGTATCGTTTGACACCGCAGTTGAAAGCATACCAACCATCAAAAATACGCCAATAAAAAATAAAATAATCCCGCCTACAATGCTGGCCAAGACGAACTTCAAAAACTGTTTCATGATAATAATTTTAAAGGTGAATAATTGCTGCAAAGATACAAAAAAATTTGTATCTTTGCATAAAAAATTTTTACATGCCGTCTGTTTTTCTTATTTTAGGTGCAAATGTTGGGAAGTGTTGCGAAACACTCGAAAAGTCAAAGGATTTTATCCAAAAGCGCATCGGTCCAATTGTAGACCAATCGCCCATTTACCGCTCCGAACCGTGGGGGTTCGATTGTGCCGACTGGTTCTACAATCAAGCTGTTCGCTGCAAAACCGTGTTTTCGCCGGAAACGGTTTTAACGGAAATCTTGGATATTGAAAAAGATTTGGGACGCATTCGTGAAAGCGATACAAGCACGGCCACAACCTATATGTCGCGAACGATTGATATTGATATTTTATATTACGACCATCAAATTATCCAAACGGAAAACCTCCAAATTCCCCATAAACACCTACATTCGCGACGGTTTGTTCTGCTTCCGTTAAACGATATTGCACCGGATTTTAGTCATCCTGTTTTGAATAAAACGACCGCCGAACTGTTGCGGGATTGTGCGGATAATAGTCGGGTTGAACGTTTGGACGAAGGCGATGCACGTGTGTCCCTTACCCTGCATCCGCCCAAATATCCATATATTGCGATAGAGGGTGTAATTGGAGTGGGCAAAACGACTTTGGCCACCATGTTGTCCGAAACACTTAATGCGAAACTTGTGCTCGAACATTTTGCGGAGAATCCATTCTTGCCCAAATTCTATGAAAATCCGGAGCAATATGCGTTCCCCGTCGAATTGTCGTTTATGGCCGAGCGTTTTCAGCAGTTGCAGGAGCATTTGATTGCGCCCGATTTGTTTCACGACACGGTTGTGTCGGATTATATCACCGAGAAATCGTTGATTTTTGCCGGAAAAACCCTTTCGGAAGATGTGTTTTCACTTTATGCGAAACTGTTTCACATCATCTTCGCCACGTTGCCCAAGCCCGATTTGTTGGTGTATCTCTACGCTTCGCCCGAAAAATTGAAGGCGAATATCGTTAAACGCGGGCGGGATTATGAACAAAACATCGAATTGGACTACTTGGCGCAATTGCAGGACGGCTATTTGGAGCATTTTAAGAACACCCAAAACCAGCGGGTGTTGATTATTGATGTGAATGATTTGGATTTTGTGAAGAATCCGGAAGATTACCAAAAAATCCTCAGCTTGTTGGCGGAGGATTATCCAGCCAACGAGATTTCGATACGGGGGTTGCGCATCGTTTAATAACAGAAATTTTAGTGAAAATCCCCTTGCAAAACAATATGCAAGGATAAAAACAAATGTTTTGCTACTTGCATAATGATGTGCAAGTATGAAAATAAAAAATTTATTGGTTGCATAATGTTATGCAAGGACAAAATAAAAGTTTTATTAGTTGCATAACATTATGCAAGGAAGAAAATAAATAGTTTATCATTTGCATAAAGTTTTGCAACATCCAAACGGATAAAAAAAAGGGAAAAGCATGCTTTTCCCTTTTATAATTCTACGACGGTTGTTTATTTCGTAGCGTTGGTAAACTCGATTTCGTTCACATATTTGCGGAATTCAATATCGGTTTGCGCTTGTTTTTTGAAGTCGGCATCGGTGTTCTTCAAGTTGGCATAAATCTCGTTGGCATTGTCTTCGCGAGCAGCAACGATGGCTTTCAGATAATTGGCTTTTGGCGAATTTTCAGCAGCAGCTAAGGTTTGTTTTGCGCCCACCAAATCGTTGGATAAGATTTGCGACAAGGCTAAATTTAAATCTCCCGCACGGCCTGTTGTTACAGCAGTTGCAGCCGTATAATCGCCTTCTTGGATTAAGATAGGAGCCAAATTGCCGCCGGCTTCGGCATTGCCTTTTGCTTTGGCATCGTTGAAATATTGTTTGGCTTTTTCGTTATCTTTCTTGCTTAATGCTACCACACCCAAGTTGTTCAAAACAGCGGCATTGTTGGGCGATAATGTATTGGCTTTTTGCAAGGCAGCATCTGCTGCATCGAAGTTTTTGTTTTCAATTTCGCAAAACGCCACATCGTTGAAACCTCTCCAATCTTCGGGATAGACTTGTGTGGCATTTGTGTAGATTTGCAACTTTTGCGCTTTGTCATTGGTCAACGTTGCAGCGAACAACAATTCTTCAACGGTTAACTCTTTCGGGTTTTCTGTTGACAGTTGAGCCATTTCCTCATTCGTATTGGCCGGAACTACTTGTTCGATCACAATTTCCGCACGGCGCAACGGCGGCAGCAATTGCTCTTCCACTTCGGGATAAGCGGCTACCATGGTATTGATGTCTTTGTGTTTGGCATCATCCGATGAACCTGAAGAAATCGTTCTAATCATTTGGTCTTTATCGGCAATATTAGAGGCTTGCAGGTTTTTCATAAAGCCATCCCAATCTTCTTGTTTGCCTTCGATGGTTATCGGCAATTCTTTGGTTAAATCTTTTGCCGTGATGCGTTTTTCGCCTCTTTTTAGATTTTTGTTGTATTCTTTTACTTGCGCATCAATGACTTTTTTGTAGTTATCACGAAGGAATTTTTCGCCGGTTTTCGAACGAGCATTCGACAAATCGCCATTGCGCACCAACTCGCCTTCCGGAGAAGCCCAACCGTTTATCTTAATAGATGCAATTTCTTGCGAATCTTTCAACGCTTGGTTCATCGCGGCAAATGCTTCTTTGGCGGCGTCACTTTTGTTTGCTGCTAAATTCATGTTTAGATTAGACATATCTACGACAAAAAACAGGGGCGTTGTTTTAAAAACATTGTCCGGTTTTTTATAGTTATCTTTGGCGAATGTTGGTTTTGCGGATGTGTTATCGGCTAAATTAGGCGTAGTATTTGTTCCAACAGCAAGTTCTTTTTGGCTAAGCGGTAGCGATTTCTTTAATGCAGCGGCTTGTTCTGTTGTGCTTGGGGCCGTGTCTTTTGCTCTTTTGGCTTGGAACACGGTTGGGGTTACGACTAATTTTGATGTTTTGTATTCCGGTTTATACGGAATCTCGTCGGTATACGTGAATTTTCCACCGTTGGCATTGTTGATGGTTGTACCGTCGATGTTTTGTACAGATTCTCCCCTTAGGATAATCGGTTTTAGGAGTAGTGTACCGCCTTCGTATTGCAACTCAGGTTGAAAGAATACCCCTGCTTTTTTGTGGAAATACTTGGGTTTGTAAGTTCCTTCGACATTAATCTTCACTTTGTCGCCGTGCATTTCCATGGGGTTGGGCGTTTGCACGTATTCGGCATCCGTTGGATGCTTTTTAACCATGTTTTTCAAGTTATTGCAACTTATCATCAAAAAGCCTGCAATAACAACCAGTACAGAGATTCTCAAAATTTTTGCGCTCATTTTCGTTTTTTGTATTAGTTTATCGTGCAAAGATACGACTTTTTTTTATATTGACAAAACTTTATTTTGAGGTGCTTGCAAAACAAAAATGTCTTTTTTCAAAAAAATTTGGTCAATTCAATTTTTTTTTGTAACTTTGCAATCCCTTTTGCGGAAGTAGCTCAGTTGGTAGAGCACGACCTTGCCAAGGTCGGGGTCGCGAGTTCGAGTCTCGTTTTCCGCTCAAAATAGCCCCTAACGGGGCTTTTTTATTTTTGCTTCAATGTTTTACCATTTTCTATTTCATCAAATCTGGATAGGGCTATCTTTAAGAGTTCTATCGCTTGGTTACAAACAATCAACATTTGGTTGGGCACCATAGATTGCGTATAAAAATTATACAACGGCGCCGGTGCGTTAAAATTATTATGCATTTCCAAGACCATTTCATCTTTTTTGAATTGTATAAATTCGTTAAGTAAAAACTCTGCATTATCTAATTTAGTATAGGTGTCCCATAAAAATAATAATATGTCTTTATCCTCAATCAAGCGCATAAGACCTGAATTTTTCAACATCTCAAAAGCATTTCTCTTAGTCGTATATTTTTTTACAAAATAAACGCCACCTTGAGACGCAAAGTTATTAATGATCGTATCTTGGTGTAAGGAGTTGGGGGCTTTTGAATTTAAATATTTTCCATATTTAACAGCTAATTCCAAAGGCTGTTTATCCTTTTCAAAATTTTTAAGGTTATCTTCCAACTCAATCTTTATGGCATTCAAATAGAGTTTTAAGTCTTTCTTGTCTTTTGCATTGTTAATCCAAATGCCGACAGAAAGCGTAATAGCAACGCCTAACACAACTATGGAAAGTTCGCGTAGATACCTTCCAATTTGATTCTTTGGTTTTTTTGATTTCA
>JAITVC010000266.1 GCA_031286005.1 Bacteroidales bacterium | reverse complement strand
AAACTATTTAAGCACAGCCCAATATTTACGGGCGTTTTTTAAATGCTCGGCATACGTTTCCGCAAAAGCGTGATAGCCCGAAAAGTCGGATTTAGCACAGAAATACACGTATTTCGTTTGAGGTGCATTGAGCACGGCATCCAACGAAGCTATTGACGGACAACAAATAGGGCCGGGCGGCAAACCTTTGTTTTTATAAGTATTGTATGGCGAATTGTATTGCAAATGCTGGTTCAAAATGCGGCGCAAACCGAAGTCGCCAATAGCAAATTTCACGGTTGGGTCGGCTTGCAGCAACATGCCTTTGTGCAAACGGTTGATATAAACCGAAGCGACCAATGGCTTTTCATCGTTTTTACGGGTTTCTTCTTCCACAATGGAGGCTATCGTGCTCACTTGAACAGGCGATAAACCTTGTGTCTTGGCCTTATTTAGGCGTTCGGGTGTCCAAAATCGGTCGTATTCCGTTTTCATGCGTTCCAAAAGTCCGGTGGCGGTTGTTGTCCACCAAACTTCGTAAGTATTGGGGATGAAAATTGCCATCACCTCAGATGGTTTCAAGGCCTGTTTTTCTAAAAAATCAGCATCGGAAAAGGCTTGTATAAAACTCAAAGAGTCTGCTTCTATTTGGGCGCTCAAACGTCCGGCCATTTGTTCCAACGTGCGAATATTGTTGAAGGTAATATTTACCGGCGTTTGTCGTCCGCTACGCAGGATATTTACCAATTGGCGGTTGGTCATGCCTTTCCGAAGTTCGTAGCGTCCCGGTTTCACAACAATGGCATACTTCTTTATCTTTTGCCAAAGTTCAAACGGCAGCGGACTATTCAAGAAGTTCTGTTTCTTCAAACTGTCTTGCACTTGCGAATAGGTGCTACCTGTTGGAATATAAAGAAATCCATCTTTTTTCACATTGGGCGCAAATAGCACTAAATACGCACCAAGCAGAGCCAAACAGCCCGCTAAAAACAATACAATTAAACTGTATTTTAATCCTTTTTTCTTTTTCATAGCTCGCAAAGATACGAAAAAAGAAAGTTAAACACAAGAAAAGCGGGTATTCTCAATAAAAAAGACCTCTATATAGAGGTCTTTCAGTGCGGATGAAGGGACTCGAACCCCCACGCCTCTCGGCACCAGATCCTAAGTCTGGCACGGCTACCAATTACGCCACATCCGCAAAAGAGATTGCAAAGATACAAAAAAGATTTGATTTCATCAAATTTTTTTTGCTCTTGTTATTTCTCGTTTTCCCACGGGGCCGGGAATTTTTTTAACGTCGAAACCTGCGGCTTTCATGGCATGGCGAACATCGCCCTTGGCACAATAGGTGGTGAGAATGGCATTTTTACGGGAAGCGTTGTAGACCTTTTGAAATACGGTTTCTGTCCATAATTCGGGTTGAACGTTGGGTGAAAATGCGTCGAAAAAGATTACGTCGAAATAATTATTGGGTGGTTCTATGTCCAAAAGGGAAATTTGCTGTTTGATAATCGAGAAATAGGGCGAAATTTCACGTGCAGAAACGTGATGCGCGAAATTCCCAAATTGAATGTTGTGAACCTGTTCCTGCAAACTTTCATTTACAAAATTGGCGTGATTTAAACCGTTAAGCTGCTCGTGGGAAAGCGGGAAAAGTTCAATGGTATGATAAATAACATGAATTTGCATCGTTTCTGCCCATTGCAAAGTCAAAACAGCGTTCAAACCGGTGCCGAAACCCATTTCAAAGATGTGTAATTCGTGATTTTTTGGGTTTTGCCGATACCATTCCCGCAAACCGGCATGAATGAAAACATGCATGGATTCGTCAACGGCGCCGAATGTGGAATGATAGGTTTCGCCGAAATGCGAAGATTTTAAAGATGCTGAGCCATCGTCGGTAATAAACATGGGGCAAAGATACGAAAAAATAGTGAGTAGTGAGTAGTGAAAAGTGATTAGTGGGCAAATAAAAAAACTTGCGCAGTTAGAAAACTTTTTGTATATTTGCAAATCAAACACTCCAAAATGCTCAAAACTATTTTCAATATAGTGCGAAAAAAGTGGTCCAAAAATTTGGATTTCTCGAATATTTTGTTACTCTCTCTCTCTCTCTCTCTCTCTCTCTCTCTCTCTCTCTCTCTCTCTCTCTGTATGAGCAGACGTATAATAATAGAAAAACGCGCGCGCGTAATATACATATTTCCTCAACAATTTCCAAGACATGCCGAAAGAAAATTTTGAGGATTTTCTGTATCCGAAACAGTCTTAATCAAAAAATATCACTTAGCACAAGTTTAGACGATCCGTAATACAACCCAAATTATTTCACATCTATTATATCAACAAAAGAACAATTTATTAATAAAAAATAAAAAACATGAAAACAAAAACAATAAAATGGCTTACTTTAGGAATATTATTAGTAAGCATAATTTCTTTAGGATTTTTTATGCAAGGTTGTAATAAAGATTCTTTACACAATTTTGTAGAAGAAGATTCTCCTGACAATAGTATTTTCACTCCGGATATGGATGCTTATGAAAAAGCGAATATAATTGCAGCTCCATATTTCGAAGTAAAGGATGACGGTCTTGTCATATTGAATCTTTCAGAAAAGAAAGCTCTATCGTTGGGGATAGAAAAATCTGAATATGATAGATTGCTCACAGAAATCAGTCAAGCCAACGAGTTAATTATTAAATCACAGAAAGAAGGAGTTGAAGTTATATATTGTTTTTCAGGAACAACTAATGCAAAACGTTCAACTTCTAACTTGAAAGTTAGTGCTAATCCCATTCCCTACGAGTGTTCCATTATTTTGGATGGAGGTGGCAGAGGAAGCTGTAAAGTATTTGCTCCATCTAGTGAGAAGCAGATTGCTGTGAACTGCCTTTCTAATTATGTTTTTTTTACATGTAATGGGGAAGTTGTATCAGGAGGCGCGCCAAAACTCTTTTCTATAGTTGGAAATTCAGGCGGTTCAAAAATACTCAATTTAGATATGAGCAATATAAACATATTTGTTTCTGTAAATGTTATATGTTCTGGCCGAACGACTATTGTATCAACCGTAGGTAATTTCATTTAAACAATTAATGAATATGGAAAAAAGAATCATAATGATGCTCCTAATGCTGCTTGGATTATTCAATTCGTGTAGAGATTCAGCTAATCAGGATAATATACGCCAAAAAACAACGGAAGAATTACAAGCAATGTTTATCACTCCGGATAGTTTGCGTACTCAAGAAGAAAAGGTGTTATTTCGACAACTTGAAGGTATAATGTATGAACATATCATTATCAAAAATGATAAATTTGTGCTCAACATTAGTGAACAAGATTTTTTGGGAAGAGGACTCCCCAAAGCAGCATATGATATGTATAGAGAAAATATCTGCGACGTAAATAACTATCTTGATACTACATCTGTGTCATGGCACAAACAATCTACTTTTGATGCTTTTGAAGAGGCAAGAGAAGAATATAAAAGTCGAAAAGAGTAGCGTTATGTAAATTTGCTTGTGTAGACGTGCTGTCGTACACGAAATAAAAGACGGCACGTCTGCCTAAGCAGAATAGCTTATCAAATTATGACCTGTCGGGCGATAATTGCAATCGCCGTTAAGCTATCCCCGCAACTTTTATCTGTCCAACCCAAATTAAAAAACAATAAATACAGGGCGAAAAATATTTCGCCCCTACAATTAAACAAATTAACCATTAAGGGCGGGCAGACCCCGCCCCAACATTAAACAAAAAAAAACAATAAAATTATGGCAAAATCCAATAATAATGTGCTTACCCACGGCTTGAGTGGGAAGATTGGCGATTTAATCGTGTTCAGTCAACGAAATGGTAGAACTGTGGTATCGGCAGTGCCTCGCAAAAGCGACAAGGAAGAGACTGAGAAACAAAAGGAAACCCGTCGCCGGTTTCAAAAGGCTGTGCTTTATGCTTCTGTGGCACGGCATGAGGATAACTATTTGAATGCTGCCGAACGGAAAGACAAATCGGCCTATAATGTGGCTGTTGCTGATTTCCTTACGGCTCCGAATATAGAGAAAGTTGACCTTTCGGGCTACTCGGGCCAAGAGGGCGATCGGATTTTGATTACGGTTACAGATGATTTTGCAGTGAAGGCCGTAACTGTTCGCATTACCAACAGTGATGGCACGTTGGCTGAAGATGGCCCGGCAGAGCCAACAGAGGTTGGCTACGAGTGGGTTTTTACGGCCCGACGGGAAAATGACAATTTGGCAGGCGACAGGATTGAGATTTTTGCTTCGGACGAGCCGGGAAATACGTCTATTTTGGAGCAAGATTTTTAACGATAAAAAATCGGAGCGATATCGGAGCTACTCCGAACGGGAAACGACACTTTTGGGGTGTCGTTTTTTGTGTTTTTGGGGGCGGGCGAACCCCGCCCCTATATAATTCATAATTTTTTCGTATCTTTGCAAAAACTTAAATCTTAAACAAAATGAACACAAATCTCGAATCTCTGAAACCTGCTGCAATTTGGAAGAACTTTCAATTGCTTTGCTCGGTGCCTCATCCGTCTAATCATGAGGAAAAAATCCAAGAATTAATGATGAACTGGCTCCAAAAATTGGGCTATAAACCACTGAAAGATGAAGCGGGCAACATCATTGTGTCGAAACCGGCTACGCCCGGTATGGAAAATCGCAAGGGCGTGATTATGCAAGCGCATTTGGACATGGTGCCACAAGCGAATAGCGATAGTAAACATAATTTTGAAACCGACCCGATTACGGCTTATATCGACGGCGAATGGGTAACGGCCGATGGCACTACGCTTGGTGCGGATAATGGCATTGGCGTTGCAGCTATCATGGCGGTTTTGGAAAGTAAAGACGTTGTTCACGGCCCTATCGAGGCGTTGTTTACGGCTACCGAAGAAACGGGTATGGATGGTGCGAATGGCTTGAAAGCGGGTCTTTTGAAAGGCGATATTTTGTTGAATATGGACTCCGAAGACGAAGGCGAACTTTATGTGGGTTGTGCAGGCGGTGTGGATGCCAATATTTCTTTTAATTATGGCATGGAACCTGCCGGTGGCGATGCTTTTAATGTTGCTATCAAAGGTTTGAAAGGTGGACACTCGGGTATGGATATTGTGTTGGGACGAGGTAATGCCAACAAGATTTTCTTCCGCTTTTTGCAAAAGGCACAGGCTTTTGGCGTTCGTTTGGCCTCTATCAACGGCGGCAGTTTGCGCAATGCTATTCCGCGCGAAGCCTTTGCAACTTTGGTTGTTCCTGCCGAAAAAGCAGCCGACTTTAAAGCCTTGGTTGAGAAATTTTCTAAAACCATTAAAGCCGAATTTGCAGCTACGGAACCTGATTTTCAATTTACGGTTGAGGCCGGAAAGGCTGACCAAGTGATGAAGTTGGACGATCAGCACAAATTGGTTAATCTTGTTCGCAGTTTGCCGAATGGCGTTATGCGCATGAGCGATGATATGAAAGGTTTGGTGGAAACATCAACTAATTTGGCTATTGTGAAATCGGATAACGGGGTTGTTCATATTGCTTGTTTGTTGCGTTCTTCCGTAGATTCGGCAAAAGAAAGTTTGGGTGATATGATGGTGTCGATTTGTGAGTTGGCGGGTGTCAAAATCGAGCTTTCGGGCGCTTATCCGGGTTGGAAGCCCAACATGGCTTCGCCAATTCTGAAAACCATGCAAGATGTGTATAAGCAAAAATGGGGAAAAGTTCCCGAAATTAAAGCCGTTCATGCCGGTTTGGAATGCGGTATTTTAGGTGCGGCTTATCCGAACTGGGATATGATTTCGTTTGGTCCAACCATTCGCTATCCACACTCTCCGGATGAAAAAGTGAATATTGCGAGCGTTGATAAATTCTGGGAATTTCTGTTGCTGACGTTGGCTAATGTGAAATAGTAGACCCGTAATAATTAACAGCGCAGGGTGCGAGGGGCGTTCAAAGCCTCCTCGTACCCTGTGCTGTTTTCTGCCCCATCATTAAGGTTTAACGATGGCATACATGTTCATATCGAGAACGGTGCCGTTTTTAATGGCATTTTGCCGTAATGTTCCTTCAAACACAAATCCGGCTTTCTCTAAAATCCGGCACGATGGGATGTTAGTGGAAAACGGCTCGGCATAAATGCGGATAATATCGGTTTGGCTAAAAACAAAATCGCAGGCCAGCTTCACCGCTGTGGTTCCTATGCCTTTGCCCCAATAAGGCTCGGCGATATAATAGCCCATTTCGGCCGTGCGACAGTGGATATTCGCTTGCCTAAAAGCGCCGATACTGCCTATTGCTTTATCGTCGTTGGCAATTGCCCAAGCGTATTGACTATCCTTTTCGGCATTCAGCATTAGTGTTATAAAATCTTTCGCATCGTTGAGCGTGTACGGATAGGGTATTCCATCTCTTAAGTTATCTTGAACTTTTTTATTGTTTAGTGCCAAAGCAAGGTCGGCGGCATCTTCAATCTGCCAAGGTCGAATAGTGATATTCATTTTAATATTGTTTTTACACCGAAAAATAGGTGGCCTGTGGGTTTGCAAGAATCAATCCGCAAACGCTCGAAACCGGCTTCATCATGTAGGTTTCCGTGAGTTCAATGCCCGTGATTTCCGGTGCCATAATCAAATCAAACAAGGGCTTCTTTTGCGAATGGTCGGGATAAGACGGATAGCCCACAGCGGCACGAATGCCTTGATATTTGTTGCCGTGCATATCTTGAATCGACAACTTTTCTTCTTTGGCAAAGCCCCAAAACTCCTTACGTATGCGCTCGTGCAAGTGCTCAGCAAAGGCTTCCGCCAAACGGTCGGCCAAACTTTGCACCAACAACGCAGAATAACTATCGCCCGCAGCTTCGTATTTCTTTACCAACTCGGCAACACCGTGTCCTGTTGTGCAGGCAAAGGCGCAGATGTAATCCGTCTTGCCCGAAGACTTAGAGGCAATGAAATCAGACAAACATAGATTCTTATCGGCGTTGGCATCTAAATTTCGTTGGAATGGCAATGTCGTTTCGACTCCGCTCAACGACCGCGCCTCACCTCTACCATTATCATCCAAAATAACAATATTTTCATCTTCCGAATAACATTCAAAAATACCATACGCCGCATGTGCCGATAGGTGATGTTCCAACACCAATTGTTCCAGCAAGACAATGGCATCATTGAACAGTTTTTGCCCCTCTTTACTGAAGTTTCCAAGCGTTTCGCCTTTCAATTCCCAAGCATGAAAAAAGTAGCGCCAATCAATGTACGACACTAACTTTTTCAATGGATAATTTTGCAAATCCTGTGGGCCTAATTGATTTGGCTTAATGATGGTTTCTTTACTCCAATCAATGATTAAACGATTCTTTCGGGCTTCTTCTATCGTTAAGAATTGTTTCTGTTCACGTGTTTTCTCATACGTGGATTTGAGATTTGCGTAATGCGCTTGTGTGCGTTCCACGAACGATAGAGTTTCATTTGTTAGTTCACGAACGATTTGCGCCCCGTGCGAAGCATCCTTGGCATGATACACACCACCTTTGTAAAACGGATTTAGATACACAGCCGTGTGCAATTCGCTGGTGGATGCACCACTTACGAGCAACGGAATATCAAGGTTTTTCTCTTGCAAGGCTTTGGCAACCGTCGCCATTTCGTCCAACGAAGGCGTGATAAGGCCGCTTAATCCGATTAAATCAACGTTGTTCTCAATCGCAGCATTCACAATATTCTCGCAGGGAATCATCACACCCAAATCAATAATCTCGTAACCATTGCACGCCAACACAACACCTGCGATATTCTTTCCGATGTCGTGCACATCGCCTTTTACGGTGGCGATTAGAACGGTTTGTTGGGGTCGAAAATCTTCGACCCTTACGATGGTTTCATCGTTACGTTTGGCCTCGATATACGGTTTCAAAACCTCAACTGCCTTTTTCATCACTCGTGCCGATTTCACAATTTGTGGCAGGAATAATTTACCGGCACCAAACTGTTCGCCAACCTCGCTCATCGCCGTCATTAAAGGGCCTTCGATGATTTCAACCGGATTGGGGAAACTCGGCAAGGTTTGTAGCATATCGTCTTCGATGAAATCGGAAATGCCGTTTTTCAAAGCATATTGCAAACAATCAACGGGCAATAATTTTCGCCATTCTTGTTCGGTTTGAACGGTTGTTGTTTGCTGATTCTTGAGGCTTTCGGCAAAGGTCAACAGGCGGTCGGTACTATCTGCTCTGCGATTCAAAACTACATCCTCAACAGCTTCTCGCAAATCTTGCGGGATGGTGTCGTAGGGCTGGATTTTACCGGCATTTACAATCGCCATATCCATACCGGCTTGAATGGCGTGATACAAAAACACAGAGTGCATCGCCGAGCGCAACGCCTCATTGCCACGAAATGCAAACGACAAATTGCTGATTCCTCCGCTAACTTTGGCATTCGGAAGATTTTGTTTAATCCAACGGCAGGCTTCTATGAAATTCACCGCATAATTATCGTGGTCGGAAATGCCTGTGCCTATCGACAAAATGTTTAGGTCAAAAACAATATCCTCCGTAGGAAAATCAATGCCTTTGAGGAGATTGTAAGCACGCTCGGAAATCCGGACTTTATGTTCGTAAGTAACGGCCTGACCTTGCTCGTCGAACAACATAACTACCGTTGCAGCACCCAATTGTCGGATGGTTTTGGCACGTTGTAAAAAGATTTCTTCGCCTTCTTTCAACGAAATGGAGTTGACAATAGATTTGCCTTGCACGCATTTCAAACCGGCTTCCAACACCTCAAACTTTGAACTGTCGATCATAATCGGCACACGTGCAATATCAGTTTCTGAGGCCAAGAGATTCAAGAATGTACACATCTCGTGTTTGGCATCCAACATCGCATCATCCATACACACATCGAGGATTTGTGCACCATTGTTGATTTGCGTGCGTGCAATGGTTAAGGCTTCCTCGTAATTCTTTTCGCCAATCAGGCGTGCAAACTTGCGAGAACCTGCAACATTAGTCTGCTCTCCAATGTTTACAAAATTGGTTTCTTTGGAAATGATTAGTGGTTCGAGGCCCGTCAAAACCGTAGGGACAGGGTCTGCCTGTCCGATGTGTGTCGATCGACGACGTGGTTCGTATTTTGCAATAATATCGGCGTATTTTGCAATATGCGCAGGCGATGTGCCGCAGCAACCGCCGATGATGTTGACCAATTGATTTTTCAAAATCGCATCCACGTGAATGGCCATTGTTTCGGGCGTTTCGTCATATTCGCCCAATTGATTTGGCATTCCTGCATTGGGATAAACCGACGT
>JAITVC010000262.1 GCA_031286005.1 Bacteroidales bacterium | reverse complement strand
ATTAAAAATTAAGAATTAAAAATTAAGAGATTATGAGATTACGGGGATCGAGGTAATGGTTAAAGTGGGGTAGCTGATATGGGGGGATATGTGGTGGGTGTTGGTTTTTGGAGTTTATTTGTTTATTATGTTTATTGTTTGATACTGTGTTTGAAATGCTATTTACTGCTTCTTTTTTTATTGAGGGTGCCGGATGGGTTGGGTTGAAAATTATTCTGTGTTGGCACCTCGAAATAAAATATCGCCTTTTTATTTACATTCATTTTCTTTTTTCGCAAAAAAAGAAAACGAACCAAAAGAAAAATGCTTGTCAAAAATCATGCCGCCGCTACGCTATGGCCTTTTTGACGATAAGGGATTCGCTACGCTCATATCTTATAACGCTGCGCCATACTGTGCTACTTGTGTTGAGGGTGTATGGCATTGAAAAGTAATCTACATCATCGCTAACAAGGGTTTTGCGGCGAGTTGGATGACTTCGTTTGAGAGTTCAATCTTTGGGGTTTCATATCGCAGGCAATGGTAGAGTTTTTCGAGGGTATTTAGCTTCATGTAGGCGCAATCGTTGCATGGGCAATCGGTATTGTTGCTTACTACTAAAAAGTCGCTCTGCGGGCAGATTTTGCGCATTTGGTGAACAATGCCTGTTTCTGTGGCCACAATATAGCTTGGGTGTTGGTCTTTTTTGACAAAATTGAGCATTGCGGCTGTGCTGCCTACGAAATCAGCCAAAAGTAAAACAGGCTCGGTGCATTCGGGATGTGCCAAAAGTTTGGCTGATGGGTGTTTTTGTTTTAATTGCAACACTTTTTCGGCTTCGAGTTGATTGTGAACATGGCAACTGCCGTCCCACAAAATCATATTCCGGCCTAACATGCGATTGATATAACCGCCTAAATTTTTATCGGGTGCAAAGATAATCTCTTGTTCTGCGGGGATTTTTTTGACTAATTCCAAAGCGTTGCCGGATGTGCAGATTAAATCTGATATTGTTTTTACGGCTGCCGAGCAATTGACGTACGAAATGACCATCGCACCGGGATGTTGGTTTTTAAAGGCTTTTAAATCCTCGTATTTGCAACTGTCGGCCAGTGAACAGGCGGCTTCCAAATCGGGCAGGAGTACGGTTTTTTTGGGGTTCAAGATTTTGGCTGTTTCGGCCATAAAATGTACGCCACAAAAGACGATGATGTCGGCTGTGGTATTCATGGCTTCTTTGGCTAAGGCGAGGGAATCGCCTATGAAATCGGAAATATCCTGTATTTCGGGACGTTGGTAATAATGCCCTAAGATGATGGCGTTCTTTTCCGCTTTTAGGCGGTTTATTTCTTGGACTGTGTTCATGGTGCAAAGATACGAAATATTTATGAGTTATCTATATTTCTTTACATTCGTTGTTCCCAAATTTGAGGATTACGCGATGTATGAAAAATAGCCTTTATGTGTATTTCGTTTTTATTTTCGATGTATTGATAGTGGATACTATATGAAAATATCTTTGTGAAATAAATGCGATAGTCATCATAATAGATTTGAAAACCTGTTGGGTTTTTGCAAATAACGTCAGTTGCTTCTTTCACTTCATTCAAAAAGCGTTTTCCTAATCCTTTTTTTTGATTTTCATACCATTTTGAAGCTTCAGAAAGGTCGATTTTTGCATGTGTAGAAATAATTTTAGTTGCTTTCATACGGTTTCTAATTCTTTTTCCAATTCACCAATAACCATATCAAAATCAAGCAAACAAGCTGTATTATTTTCTTCTCTGCGTCTAACTTCTTGCATTTGCCAATTAGGTACAATTAGATCATCTTCACGAATATAAATAGAAACCGGTTTTTCTTGATAGGCTTGCCTAATTATATCTAAAATATTAGGCGTAATTTCTTGTGCTGAAGTGAAATAAAATGTTGTATTCATAATCCTTAATGTTTTTTATCAACAGCAAAGATACAAAAAAAATTTGAAATGGGGTTATGAGAATAGAGAAATATCGAACTTGTTAGAGACTTGGTTATAATGTGGTAAATTTTTTATTCACAAATTAACATTGCGTTATTATAGTTTATTTAAAAATAAATATAGATTAATATAAATATGGGGTGTTAATAGCTGTATAACTTTTTTGATTATATTTGCTTTTGTGGAAAGAGGATTGTTATCCTTTTTTATAAACAAGTTATTAATATAAAAACGCTGTGTTTTTAAGTGGTTTGAATAAGTTTTGAACAGGGTGTTAATATCTGTTTTGTGAATAAGAAAGATATTAACATTGGGATTTTTTATGTTGATAACTACTGTATAACTTATAATAAGTTTTGATAACTTTTTTACATTTATTGAAAGTTTGATTATTTTGAAAGTTATGAACAGTGGTAAAAAAGTTATGAACAAACAGTGGACTGTTAAGAAAATTTATGATTTATGGTTTATGAATTATGATTTATTTAGTAAATTTGTAGAAAAATTTTAAGTTATGATGACAATTCCTATTGCTTCTGATCATGCGGGTTATGAACTGAAACAATTTTTGATTAAGGCTTTTGGCGACGAATTTGTGTTTGATGATTTGGGCACACACTCTGAAGAATCTGTGGATTATCCAGATTATGCGCATAAAGAGGCTGCGTTGATTGAGACTAAAATGTATGAAAAAGGCATATTAATTTGCGGTAGTGGAAATGGTATAGCGATGACGGCTAATAAACATGCGGGGGTTCGTGCAGCTTTGTGTTGGAATGCCGAAGTAGCTCGGTTGTCCCGGCTTCACAATGATGCCAATATTTTAGTTCTTCCGGGACGTTTTATTGATTTTGAAGAGGCTAAAACTTGTGTTAAAAGATTTTTCTCTACAGATTTTGAAGGCGGCCGTCATCAAAAGCGTGTTGAAAAAATAAATATTTAAGATTGAATACACTTACGACATATCTTGAAAGTGCCCAAAAAGGCATTAATAATACCCGTCATCGGGTGTATGCGGAAGGTATTTTGGAGCATTATCAAACGATGTTGGAAAATGCGGACAGTTTTTTCAAGAATCCAACGTTGTTGAAAAACAGGGCGATTTTAAGTAAATATAAAACGATAAACGAACTTGAAAAATATTTAGTGGAGTTTGAGTTTTTGTTTACACGACGAGGTGGGCGTATTATTTGGGCTGAAAATCATGAAGAAGCTACGAAAGAAATTCTCAACCTTTTGCGCGAAAAAGGGATTAAGAAAGTGGTTAAATCCAATTCAAAAACGGCTAATGAAATCCATTTAAATGAGATTTTGAATAATGCTAACGTTGATTGTGCGGAAACCGAATTTAACGCTTTTTACAATCAATTGCACAAAAACGAGGCTGAAAGTGCCTCCTACCCTATTGTGGATACGGATTTTGCACATGTTTCGCAAGGTTTGCAATCGCGGCTTAATTTCAATGAACAAAGTACGTTGCAAACGATAGATTATGTTAAAAAATATTTAATTAATCAGGGGTTTCAAACACATGTGGGTATTACGGGCGTGAATTTTTTGGTAAGTGATATAGGCGGTTTGGTAATTTGTGAAAATCAAGGTAATATTGCGATGACAACGTCATTTTCGGAAATACATATTGCATTGTGCGGTATAGAGAAAATGATTCCGAGTTTTGCGGATTTGGAAAAGTTTCTAAATCTTTTGTCTGTGCATACATCGGGCGGTTTGTTGCCAGCGCATACTCAAGTAATCACAGGGCCTCGTCAAGAAAATGAAGTAGACGGCCCCAAGGAGCTTTATTTGGTGTTGATTGATAACAAACGTACAGATGTGATGAAACAAGTGAAACAGCGGGAGATTTTCCACTGTATTCATTGCGGTGCTTGCACAAGTGTTTGTCCGGTTTACAAACTTATCGGGGATGAGCCTTATGGCGGTGTATATGTGGGTCCGGTTGGCTCGGTTGTGAATCCGTTTATGATGGATTTTTACCATGCTGCACATCAAGCGTATGCTTGTACGCTTTGCAAGCGTTGCACGGAAGTGTGTCCGATGAATATTCCTATTCATGAATTGATTTTGCAGAATCGAAAAGAATCTGTGCAGCGGGAGTTTTATGTAACGCTTGATAAGTCGAAGATAAAGGTTCTTCGGAAGATGATGATTAAACGGGCGGCGATGGATTCTTGGATGCAAAATTCGTTGTTGAAGATGTCGTATAAAAAACTTTTTGGTAATGAAAAGGTTTTTCCGGATTTGTCGCAGCGGAGTTTTAATGTGAGATATAAAGAACAGAATAATATTAAATAATACACGTGATGTCAAGTGTAGTCGGGACATCCATAGCAAGGGGGTTCCTCGACTACGCTCGGAATGACGACTAAGAATTAGAACTATGGTAAACATTAAATCCTTTATTGACCTTACTACATTGGAAGGTGCGGATACAAAAGAAAAAGTCGTTACACTTTGCAACAAAGCCAAACACCATCAAACAGCAGCCATCTGCGTTTATCCGCCTTTTGCGAAAATTGTGCGCGAGCAGTTAGCGGGTACAACGATTCAAACGGCTTGTGTGGCGGGCGCTTTTCCGTCCGGACAGTCCCCTATTCACGTTAAAACGTCCGAAGTGGCGTATGCCATAGAACAAGGCGCACAAGAAATTGATATGGTCATTTCTCGCGGAACGTTTTTGGAGGGTGATTATGCTACGGTTGGCGCTGAGATCAAGGCTATTAAAGAGGCTTGTGGCGCAGTGCATTTAAAAGTCATTTTGGAAACAGGAGAACTTCAAACACCCGAAAACATTAAGTTGGCGAGCGAAATAGCCATTGCTAACGGTGCAGATTTCATCAAGACATCGACGGGAAAAATTCCTGTTGCGGCTACACCGGAAGCGGCTACGGTGATGCTTCATGTCATCAAAGAACATTATCAAAAGACGGGAAACAAAATAGGTTTTAAACCCGCAGGTGGTATTTCTAAACCGGCAGATGCTGAAATTTATGTGAACTTAGTTCGTGATATTTTGGGAGAAGAATGGTTGAGGCCGGAATTGTTTCGGATTGGGGCGAGCAGATTAGTTGATGCGCTTTGATAGCTCGCAAAGTGAGCGGGTTAAGGGGTAAAAAGGTAAAAGGGTTAATTTAACCCTTTTACCTTTAACCAGTGGGCGAAACCCACGTTTTACTATTAATTTTATCTCACTCGAACTACCAAATATTTAGAAGATTTCCAAAAGCTGGCAGGATTTGTGATTTCGATAATCAAATTCTTTGGATCAGCATTGTTGATTTTATAAGAATCGGTAGGATGAGTTGTAATCAGTTCGATTTTATCAGAGTTTGTTTCTAATTTCGTGAACTCACGCAGGTCTACTTTTGTAAACTTGCTTAGGTCGGCTTGTTCATTCAAAGCTCTTGTTTTGCCAAGACCAATGAAACCGCCTTTTTGAGTGATTATACCGGCTTCTTTGAGCAATTGCGAAGTTCCCATAGTATAGAAGACAGTGTTTAACTCAATCACTTGTTCGTCGATTTTAGCTTGTTTTTTAGCGTTATCGTCTGTGATTTCTTGGTTTTGAACTTTGAGAGCATCAATTTGTTCGTTAGCCACTTTTAATTGTGCTTGTAGTTCTTGAATTTGTGCTTCTTGTTCAACAATACGAGCTTCGAGGGCCTTAACCATCTCTTCCATGTTTTTGGTGTCAATATTGGCTTGTTTCATTTGTCTGCGAAGGTTGTCCAGCTCAGCCAAACGGTTGCGGTTTTTGTCCATCAATGTGCTGATGTCGGCCAAATCTTGCAATATTTTTTCTTGTGTGCTTTGTGGTTTTTCACCGGTTGTTGAAGTGATTATTTTTTCTTTGCTTTTGATGTCAGCCAAATTGCTTTCGATGTCGAGCAGGTATTCGTTAAATTTGCTTTGCAGTGAATCGGCCACATCCCGCTCTGTACGCAACGTTTGGTTTTCAAGTTCCAATTGTGCGATTTTGTTTCTGTTACAGCCAGCCAAAAGAATAATTAATGCGGCAAAACTGAGTGTGATAAAATTTTTCATGATATAGAATTTATTATAGTTATTTTATTTTAGATGTTAAAAACAGATGTAAGTTTAATTAATTATTTTACAAAGTTACAATTTTTTTTGATAATTATGAAATTTTTTTTAACTTTGTAACGATGAAATCCGAAATTTTTGATCAACTTGATGGGTTCATTCAAAAATATTACAAAAATATTTTGATGAAAAGAGCCTGCATTTTTCTAACGGTTGTTGGGGGATTGTTTTTGCTGATTAATTTTTCGGAGGCTTATTTATTTTTTGGAACAATTTTGCGGTTAATTCTTTTTGTTTCGTTTTTATTGATAACTTTATCAATGATTTATTGGGCGTTTTGGTGGCCTGTTTCTAAAATTTTCGGACTCTCGAAAGCGATGTCTTATCAAAATGCGGAAAGCCTAATAAAATCAAGTCTTCCGGAGTTGAAAGACCATCTGCGAAACCTTTTAGAATTGCATGAAAAAGTTCAAAGCGGGAGAGAGAACGAAAATTTAATCCTACAAGCGGCCATTGAACAGAAGATTTCGGGGTTGAGATTTTACAATTTTGTATCGACGATTGATTTTCGGAAAAATTTGAAATATTTGCGCATGGCGATTTTACCGATTGGGATTATTTTGGCTTTGGTTGTTTTTTGGCCGGAAAGTTTATCATCTCCAACCGAACGGTTGATTCGTTTCCAAACTCATTTTGAAAAACCATCGCCGTTTGCATTAGATATTCTCAACGACGATTTGAACGTGTTGCAAAATACAGATTTTGCATTGAAAATTAAATCGGTAGGGGAGGAGATTCCAGACGAGGTTTGGCTTCAAATAGGAACTAATACGGTAAAGATGAATAAAGTAAGCAAGTTAGAATTTGCTTATCAATTTAAAAATGTAAATCAAAGTTTAACGTTTGCCTTCCAGATAGGAGATTTCCGAACGGTTGATTATACATTGAATGTGTTGCCACAACCGGTGATATTTGATTTTCGAGCTTTTTTATCTTATCCGAAATATACGGGCTTGACGAATGAAACCATTGAAAACAATGGCGTTTTTAAAGTTCCTGAAGGCACTCATATCCGGTATCAAATTCGGATAAAAGACGTGGATGAATTGGATTTTTATGTGGATAATCGGTTGATAAAACCTGTTTCTAATGATAAAAGCACGGCAGTGTATGCCATTCGGGCGATGAAGTCGTTTGATTATACGATTGTGCCTAAAAATAAATATACATCGGAAACAGATACCATGCATTATACGGTTACTGTTTTGCCGGATCAATTTCCGACTATTAATGTTCAAGAGTTTCGCGATTCGACTACACCTATGATGGTGTATTTTAAAGGTGCGATTGCCGATGATTACGGCTTTTCCAAATTCAGAATGATTATTTCCAAAGGTGCCGAAATGCAGGATACGCTTACGCAAGATTTATTTTTCAATCCGCAACAAGCGCAACAGGATTTTATGCATTATGTAGATTTCTCAAAACTACTTGTAGAGTTTGGCGATAAAGCGGAATATTATTTTGAAGTTTGGGATAATGATGATGTGAATGGTGCAAAATTGGCACGTTCGACCACATTTGTATATGCTACAAAAACCGAGAAAGAGCTTGCGGAAGAACTTAGTGAGCAGGGCGAAAATGTGACGAAAAGTTTAGAGGATAATATGAAGTTGTTGAAGAAAAATCAACGCGATTTAAACGAACTTACCAAAAAGCTATTGGATAAACCTACTATCTCTTGGGAGGAAAAAAAACTATTTGAAGATATTTTGAAGGATCAAAACCGCTTGAAACAAGAATCTGAGCGCTTGAAAAATGAACTTCAACCCATGCTTCAAAATGAACAAAAACTAACAGCGGACGAAGAACGCTTGCTTGAAAAGCAAAATGAATTGAACGAACTTTTTGATCAACTCTTTTCAGAGGAAATGAAAAAGACGCTTGAAGAAATTCAAAAACTGATGCAGGAGCAAATGCCCAAAGAGCAGTTGGAAAAAGCGATGGAGCAAATCAGAATGAATAATGCCGAATTGGAAAAGTCGTTGGATCAAAACTTGGAAATTTTCAAACAAATGGAATTTGAGCGAAAGTTTAACGAGGCGTTGGATAATCTCCAAAATCTTCGAGAGGAACAACAGCAACTTCGAGAAGACATGGCTTCCGGCAAGATTCTTCAAGATGAAAAAACAGCCAAACAAAATGACCTCAACGAGCAGTTCAAAGATATTCAGAAAGCCTTGGATGAAGTTGATAAACTAAATCAAGACTTGCAAGAGAAAAATGATATTACGCGCAATGCGGAACTCGAAAAGCAAATAGCCGACAAATTGCAAAAAGCATCCAATGCCTTATCGAAACAGCAAAATAAGGAAGCTGAAAACAATCAATCGCAAGCCGAACAAGACATGGAAGAAATGTTGAATGATTTGGAAGAACAATGGTCGGCAAGTGATGAATCTAATCAAGCCGAAGATGCAGCGATGATTCGTCGTCTGTTGAAATATGTTTTAAAAACATCGGTGAATCAAGAAGAAGTCATGGATATGTTGAAATCAATTCGTGTTAGCGATCCAAAATATCAAACCATTATTCGTCGGCAATCCGAATTAAAAACTGACATTGCCATGATTTCGGATTCTTTGTATGCACTTGGGACACGTCAACCTCAAGTGGCCGTTTTAATTAATAAGGAACTTAAATCAATGAATAATTTTTCGGATTTAGCGTTGAAAGATTTGTTGGGCATGAATGATGTAATGTATTTGCGAACTAATCGAACAAACCATAACGCATCATCTCGCCAGCAATACACGATGACGAGTTTGAACACGATGAGTTTGCTTTTAGCCGAATCATTAAAGAACATGGAAGAGCAGCAGAGCAATCAGAAGTCGAAAGTGCGTTGTAAGAATCCAAGTCAAAGCGGTCAGGGGGCACCCAAGGATTCAAAAGGCAAGAAGTCTACCGCACAATCGGCACGAGAAATGCAAGAGCAATTGAATAAACAATTGCAACGCATGCGTGAGCAGAAAGGTAAAGAACAGGGGAAGAAACCCGGACAGGGTCAGACCGGTCAACCATCCATGAGCGAACAATTTGCTCGTTCGGCTGCACAGCAGGAAGCCATTCGCCGTTTGATGCAACAGGCGGCTGATGAGTTGAAAAAATCGGATGGCAAGGCTGCCGGACAATTGCAGGGTTTGATTGATGAAATGGAAAAAGCGGAGCAGGATATGGTAAATAAGATTTTGAATGAAGGTAGTCTTCGCCGCCAACAACAAATCTTAACAAGGCTTTTAGAAGCAGAAAAAGCGGAACTCAATCGCGAACAGGAAGAGCGTCGCAAATCTACCGAAGCCCAACAAAAGGATTTCAAAGTGCCGGAGGAAGTGTTAGAGCAACAGAAAAAACAATCTCACGAGTCTGAATTATTACAAAAATATCATCCTGTTTTACGCCCGTATTACCAGCAAAAAACCCAAGAATATTTTCGTCAACATTAACATTGTTTCACGTGAAACAAAACAATAGTAATATGCAAACAATACAATTTTTTAATGAAGAAGTAAACTTCACACTTAAGAACAAAACCCAAATTAGAGAATGGTTAGTAAAGCTAATTGGGAAAGAAAAGAAATCTCTTGGTGAGATTAATTTTATTTTTTGTGGTGATGAATATTTACTAAAGTTAAATGAGCAGTATTTGAATCATGACACCTTTACTGATATTATCACGTTCGATTTTGTAGAAGGAAAAACCATTAGTGGTGATATTTTCATTTCCGTCGACCGCATGAAAGAAAATGCAAAGTTGTTTCACGTGAAACAATCTGACGAAACCCATCGCCTTATTGCGCATGGTGTATTACATTTGTTGGGTTACAAAGATAAAACGCCAAAGGATAAAAAAGTAATGACGGCGCAAGAGGAGCTTGCGTTAGGGATGATTTAAATTCGTTGTTTTGATCAAGATGACAGTGGTAGTAAAAGGCAGAAGAAGAACACTCCTTGTGTCATCCCGAACGGAGAGAGGAAACTGTTACAGCGAAAATAGGGTCTTCGCCGTTGGCTTAGGATAACAACAGAGAGAAGGGATGTTCGGAATAGCGAAGAATGGCCAAAAACAATGTTCATGTGTTATCTTGAACGCAGATGTTCCTATTTTTTACTTGAACAGACTTTAATTTTTTATTCTCAATTATTTTTCATATCTTTGCAAAAAATTATAATAACAACTATTTAAGGAGAAAAATTTAATTATGAGAGAAAACTATGAGGTAACAAGGTATTTTGAAGATTTATTTCAGTCGGTTAATCAGGCTTCGATGTTGCTTTTGGATACAAATTTTGATACTTTTGAGCAGCGCTTGTTTGAGGCTATGGGTATTGTGGCAAAGACTGTGGATGTTGACCGCATGTATATTTGGAAAAATTTTCTAATTGATGGGAAACTTCAATGTACACAAATATACGAGTGGTCTGAGGACGCAGAACCTCAGCAGGGAAATGAATACACGGTAAACGTAACCTACGATGATGTGATGCAGGGGCTTGAAAAGATTTTATCGAATGACCAATGTATAAACAGCATCGTTCGTGAAATGGCGCCTGCCCATCAGGAGCATTTAGTACCACAGGGTATTTTGTCTATCTTGATTGTTCCGGTGTTTATAAACAACCGATTTTGGGGATTTGTTGGTTTTGACGACTGTCACAGAGAACGGATTTTTACAGATAACGAAGATCGGATATTACGGTCGAGTGCACTCTTGTTTGCTCATGCTTATCATCATAATGAGGCCAATCGTCTTATTCATGAACAAAATGAGTTCCAACAGGTGATTTTTAATGAGGCGCCAATTGGTTTGATTATTTTTGATAAAGAAATGAATGTTGTCGAATGTAATCCGATTTTAGCACAGATGTTTGGTGTTCCGCCAAAAGAAATTGCTCAAAACTTTTTTGATTTGCTGCCCGAATATCAAGCCAACGGGATGAAATCGAAAGATAGGTTATATGAACTGCTTAAACAGACTCTGAGCGGAGAAACTCCAAAAACAGATTGGACTCATCTTTTACCGGATGGTAAGCTGTTATCTTTTGAAGTTACATTTAGGTGTATTAATCAAGGAGGGAACCCAATTGTATTGGCCTTTGCATACGATTTAAGTAAAATAAAAAAATTAGAAACAGAAGTAACCTCTCTAAAAGATAAAGTTTATGAATGTCCGTTAACGAGTATTTATAACAGGCGTTTTTTTGATGAAAGGGCTAATCAAATCATAAAATCTTCGCAGACTAATGGCCAATTCAGCCTGCTATTGTTAGATATTGATTATTTCAAAAAATATAATGATAATTATGGGCATCAAATGGGGGATGAATGTTTAAAAACGGTAGCTCAAATTCTTTCTAAAAGTATTGGTCGAACCGGTGATTTTGTGGCTCGTTATGGTGGAGAGGAGTTTGTGATTGTTTTGCCGTATACGGATGGTGAAGGAGCTTGTTTGATTGCTGAGAAGATCATTAGAAATATGCATAAGGCAGATATTCTACACGAATATAGTGATAATACTAATTATGTAACCCTGTCAATTGGTGTAACTAGTGGTATAATGGACAGTTCGCTAACGATAGATGATTTTGTAAAGGTTGCGGACGATATGTTGTATTCATCAAAAGCAGCCGGTCGAAACAAGTATACTTTTAGTGTAGCGGTTTAAAAGGACAAAAAGCAGGTTTAACCATTTTTAATTTTTTTTGTATCTTTGCAAACTATGCAAACTTGTTATGACATCATCATTGTTGGGGGCGGTCATGCCGGATGTGAGGCCGCACATGCTGCTTCTGTATTAGGGGCGAAAACGCTTTTGATTAGTATGAACATCGACCGCTTGGCGCAGATGTCGTGTAATCCGGCTATGGGCGGGGTGGCCAAAGGCCAAATTGTCCGTGAAATTGATGCTTTGGGTGGGCTTTCGGGAATTGTAACCGACCATACGATGATTCAATTTCGTATGCTCAATCGGTCAAAAGGCCCTGCCATGTGGAGTCCGCGTGCGCAGAGTGACATGCAACTGTTTTCACAGAAATGGCGAGAACTTTTGGAAAATACGCCCAATCTGGATTTGCGGCAGGATGAAGTTGTGGATTTGATTGTGGATACTTCGACAGGCTCTGTAACCCAACAAATTAAAGGGGTGGTTACGGCGCTTGACCAGAGGTATTATTCCAAAGCTGTGATTTTAACTAACGGCACATTTTTGAACGGCATTATTCATATCGGCGAGAAGAATTTTGGCGGCGGAAGGATGGGGGAGAAGGCCAGTTTTGGAATCACAGAACGTTTGTGCGAACTGGGTTTGGAAAGTGCACGATTAAAAACGGGAACACCTGTTCGGGTGGATGGCCGAACGATTGATTTTTCGAGATTGACGGAACAGTCTGGCGATACGCATCCGGCCAAGTTTTCGTTTTTAGAAACCCCCAAGTTGATGCGCCAACGCTCATGTTTTTTGGCTTACACCAGCGAAGCGGTGCATGATGTGTTGCGAACAGGGTTTGAAAAATCCCCCATGTTTCAAGGGCGAATACAAGGGGTTGGGCCAAGATATTGTCCTTCGATTGAAGATAAAATCAACCGTTTTGCAGATAAAATCCAACATCAGTTGTTTGTTGAGCCACAGGGTTGGACTACAAATGAGCATTACATTAATGGCTTTTCGTCGTCGTTGCCCGAAGATATTCAATTGGCGGCTTTGCGGAAAATAGAAGGATTTGAGCAGGCTAAAATCTTTCGTCCGGGTTATGCCATTGAACATGATTATTTCCCGCCAACACAGTTGAAGTCTACGTTAGAGACTAAATTAATTCAAGGTTTATTCCATGCCGGACAAATCAACGGCACAACCGGCTATGAAGAAGCCGCTGCGCAAGGTTTGATGGCCGGAATTAATGCTGTTATGCGCATTCGTGAAAAAGAGCCGTTGATTTTGAAGCGCAATGAGGCTTATATCGGTGTTTTGATTGATGATTTGGTTACAAAAGGAGTTGATGAACCATATAGAATGTTCACTTCACGTGCCGAATACCGCATTTTACTGCGTCAGGATAATGCCGACGAACGATTAACGCCGCTCAGTTATGAACTTGGTTTGGCTAATTCTGAACGCATGAAACGACTGGAACACAAACAACAGTTGACAACCGATTTTGTGAACTATCTAAAACAAACTAAAATAGCGCCGGAAGTGGCCAATCCTATTTTGCAATTGTGCGAAACCAGTGATATTTTGCAAAAAGCAAGTTTAGAACAATTATTGGCTCGCCCGCAAGTTGAGATGCCCGATTTGCAACCGGTTTTAGATTTCGATTTCGGAGAAACCAACTCCGACCTTATCGCCGAAACGCAGGAACAAGCTGAGATTTTAATTAAATACGAAAGTTATATCCAAAAGGAAAAAGATATTGCCGAAAAATTATCCAAGCACGAGAACACTGTTTTAAAAGACGATTTTGATTATCACAAATTGCAATCGTTATCGTTTGAGGCACGCGAAAAGTTATCTAAAATCCGTCCGCGAACGATTGGGCAAGCCTCTCGCATTTCGGGAGTCAGTCCGGCGGATATATCGGTGTTGGTTATTTATTTGTCGAAATGATAACAACTGCATACTTGCAGGTAAAAATAGACATTATGAATAAGAAATTATTTAAATTTGTATTTTTGAATATTTTATTGATGTTTAATTATTGTGTGTACTGCCAAGAAACGACGTATTCATTGGTAAATGATTCTACTAATGAATCGACAGAAGAGTTACAAACATATCTATATCCCAATACAGACATTGGAAAATTTTCGTTTGTACTTCACGGCAGTCTTGGGCACATGCCCTACTCACGTAGTTTAACAAATTATTTTAAAAATTCGATTATTGGTGGTGGAACCATGTCTCTTGATTTATTTTTTGAAAATAAATTTGCTTTTTCATTGTGTTTGATGGGAACAGATGGTAATCTTAAACAAGACATAGCTGTTGGGAAAAATCAAAAATGGAAACCTGGTGACACTATTACATTTGAGTCTTATGGCATTCTTAGCGGATACTCATTCTTGAGTACATTAAGGTGGAGATTTACTACTTGGGGAGGAGTTGTCTTATCTCAATCAAGGTTGATTTCTTCAGATAACACAGAGAAATTAAAAATAGGGCCAAGATTATCACCAATTATAGGAATTAATTTTTCATATAGATTTATTAATCCCGAAAAATATAAATCTACTTATGGTGGTACTGCGGCTTGTGGAGGTATAAATTTTAGAGTATCATATGTTCCACTTGCAGTACACAAAAAAGGAATCCCTTTTTCAGGGGGAGTTTGGTATCTAACGATAGGAGTAAACCTTGAAATGTTTCAAACATATTCGCGGATGTGGACGTCCACGTCCGTGCCGACAACGCAACAAACAAAACGATAAACAATGGCAAAATCTAAAAACAATGTACTAACCCACGGTCTTAGCGGTAAGATTGGCGAATTAATCGTGTTTGTAAGGTTAAAGATGAGATTATCATAATTGTAACTGATGATTTCGCAATTAAATCCGTAAAGGTTCGTATTATTGATGCTGATGGAGTGTTGATAGAAGAAGGCGAAGCCAACCAATCGCAGATTAGCTGCGAATGGATTTATATAACAAAACAAAATCATGACAAATTGGCCTATAATACGATCGAAATTGAAGCCAGTGATATACCCGGTAATGTTTCGATTTTAGAGCATAAAATGTCAGTATAGGATAATCGTACGAAAATCGCCCTACTTTTTACGGCATTTATTTGTTAATTTTAATGCTGTTGCTATAAAAAAAACGAAACTTTTGATAAAGTTTCGTTTTTTTTTCGTATCTTTGCAAACTATGGCAGAACCTAAAAAACATGTTGAAACACCGCTGATGAGGCAATATTATGAGGTAAAATCGAAGTATCCCGATGCACTTCTATTGTTTCATGTAGGCGATTTTTATGAAACGTTTGGCGACGATGCCGTTGAAGCGTCAAAGATACTTGGCATCACCTTAACTAAGCGCGCCAATGGAGCTGCCCAATATGTTGAATTGGCTGGATTTCCGCACCATGCAGTGGATACGTATTTGCCCAAGTTGGTTAAGGCTGGAAAGCGTGTGGCTATTTGTGAGCAGCTTGAAAATCCAAAGTTTGCAAAAGGTATCGTGAAGCGTGGCGTTACGGAATTGGTTACGCCGGGCGTGTCGTACAATGAAAAAACGTTGGAACTTAACCAAAATAATTTTTTGGCGGGGGTGCATCTGAACGAACAAAATTCGGGCATTGCCTTCTTGGATATTTCTACGGGCGAGTTTTATGTTGCACAGGGTGGAATTGAGTATATCGATAAAATGTTGCAAAGTTTTAAGCCTTCGGAAGTCATTGTTCAGCGCAATAAGCGCAAGGATTTTGAAGCGTATTTTGGCGATAAATTTTATATCAATACGTTTGATGATTGGGTTTTTCAATTTGATTTTGCGCATGAAACCTTGCTGAAACAGTTTAACGTAAAATCGTTGAAAGGTTTTGGCGTGGATGATATGACGAACGGCTTGATAGCTGCCGGCTCGGCCTTGCATTATTTGGCGGAAACGCAGCATAATCTCACATCGCATATTTGCAAAATTGCCAGAATTGTGGAAGATCACTATGTTTGGCTTGATAAATTTACAATTCGGAACTTAGAGTTGGTTCAATCGGCTAATGAACGAGCAACAACGTTGTTGGATGTTCTCAACCAAACCGTTTCGCCAATGGGGGCGCGACTTTTGAAACGATGGATTGTGCTGCCTCTGCGTGATCAGCAACCCATTGAAGAACGGTTGAATGTGGTGGAATTTTTTATCAAAAAGTCGGATTTGGCCGATGAACTTAGAGCCATCATTAAACGAATAGGGGATTTGGAGCGTTTGATTTCCAAAGTGGCCATCGGTAAAATCATGCCGCGCGAAATGGTTAAAATCAAAGATTCGTTGTACGATATTGAAGATTTGATAAAACTATGTTCTACGCACCAAGCCAATGAGCTTGAACCGATCATCGAGCATTTTGATTTGTGTAAGACCATTCGTAAAAAAATCAAAGAAACACTTAACGATGAGGCCCCGATAGCAGTTAATAAAGGTAATGTTATCCGTAAAGGCATTCATGCCGAATTGGATGAACTTCGTGAAATGGCGTATTCCGGTAAGGATTTTCTGATTAAATTGCAGCAACGAGAAATAGAGAATACCGGTATAACCAATTTGAAAGTGGCGTTCAATAATGTGTTTGGCTATTATTTGGAAGTAAGCAAGGCTAATCAACATAAAGTTCCGAGTAGTTGGACCCGTAAGCAAACGCTGACCAATGGCGAGCGATACATCACAGAAGAGTTGAAAGTTTATGAACAGAAGATATTAACTGCCGAAGAGCGAATATTGGAATTGGAATCGCAATTGTTCCGTGATTTGGTTATTGCCGTGGGCGAGCATATTAAACCAATTCAGTACAATGCACAACTTTTGGCGAGATTGGATTGTTTGCTTTCATTTGCACAAATTTCGAAAACCAACCATTATAATCGTCCGGTGTTAAGTGATGGCTATGCGCTGAATATTACAGGCGGTCGACATCCGGTTATTGAAACTCAGCTTCCTATTGGAGAAGACTATATTTCAAACGATGTGTTTTTAGATAATACATCGCAACAGATTATGATTATTACTGGCCCAAACATGTCAGGAAAGTCTGCGTTATTGCGACAAACCGCACTAATTGTGCTGATGGCGCAGATGGGATGTTTTGTTCCGGCAGATGCGGCGGAGGTAGGCTTGGTAGATCGTGTGTTTACGAGGGTAGGAGCGAGTGATAATATTTCATCCGGCGAATCCACGTTTATGGTGGAAATGAATGAGACGGCCAGTATTTTAAATAATATTTCCAATCGCAGTTTGATTTTATTGGATGAAATAGGTCGAGGAACGTCAACGTATGACGGGATTTCCATAGCTTGGGCTATTGCGGAATATCTTCACGAACATCCGAAATATAAAGCGAAAGTCTTATTTGCTACCCATTACCATGAACTTAACGATATGGCGGAACAGTTGGAGCGCATCAAAAACTTCCATGTTTCTGTGAAAGAAGTTGGCAATAATGTTATCTTTTTGCGCAAGTTGAAACCCGGTGGAAGCGAGCACAGTTTTGGTATTCACGTAGCCCGAATGGCCGGTATGCCGCAACGTGTGCTGACCCGTGCAGAAGAACAATTGAAATGGCTGGAAAGTTCGCGAGAAATATCCACAGCGGGGGCAGAAAAAGTTCTGCCCTTACAATCGAAAACACAGACAAATTCTGCGTTACAAGCCGATTATCAATTATCGTTTATACAATTAGATGACCCGCTTTTAGAGGAAATCAAGATGGATATTTTAAATACCAATATAGATACCCTTACACCCGTTGAAGCGTTGATGAAATTAAACGCCATCAAGGGATTATTACAACATAAAAGCTAATGTTTAAAAACAGTTTTTTCTATCGCTATCTTTCGCCATTTGCAGGAACTCTTGCATTGAATGTTCTGTTTAGAATGTTATCAGTGTTGTTTAATATGGCTCTGCTTTTAGGCGTTATACCATTTTTGAGCATCCTGTTTGGCCAGGTAGACGGGGCTGCACAAGAACCGGTTTCTGCAAATTCCTTTTCGGAATCTATTCTGAATGTTTTGAAGTATGAACTCTCACAATTTATGGCAGCGCACGGCAAAGAGCAAACATTAACACTTGTTGTGGTAACCATTGCGGTGTTTTATATCTTAAAAAATCTGTTCGGGTATCTTGCGCTCTATACATTTATGCCGATTAAAAATGGCACAGTGCGAGATATTCGCAGAGATTTGTACAATCACTTATTAATTTTACCGTTGTCGTTTTTCTCAAAACAACAAAAAGGAGATTTATTGGCCCGTGTAACA
>JAITVC010000237.1 GCA_031286005.1 Bacteroidales bacterium | reverse complement strand
ATTTGTACAATAAAATCGACAAAGATACGAAGATTGTCTGCGAACTTTCGTCGCATCAATTGCAATACATTCACGTGTCTCCGCATATTGCGGTATTGCTGAATATCTATCAAGAACATTTAGACCACTACAACACTTACGAAGATTATCAGCAAAGCAAATGGAACATTACAAGCCATCAAAACGAGGATGATTATTTTATATATAATGCCGATCATGCACTCTTAAACAAGTGTTGGAATAATGCCGAAATCCATCGTGAAATCTATACGTTTAGCGCTTTAACCCCTCAAAAACAAGGTTGTTATATCCACGAGAATTGGATTTATTTCAACAGTGAGAAAATTTACGATTGCTCCACACCTCGCTATTTGAAAGGCGAACATAATCTACTTAACATTATGGCCGCCATCAATGTGTGCAAAATCTGCGGCGTAGACGATACGCTCATTCGCAATGGGATTGCCGATTTTAAAGGGCTTCCGCATCGTTTGGAATACGTTGGCACAGTTCACGATATTATATTTTATAACGATAGCATTTCGACCATTCCCGAAGCAACTATCGCTGCGATAAAAGCGCTTGAACATGTGCAAACGCTTATCCTTGGCGGATTTGATAGAGGAATTGACTATTTGCCCTTGCTTGAATTTTTAATTAATAATCCGATACCAAGCATTATTTTCATTGGCGAAGCGGGCAGGCGTATGAAAAGGCTGCTTATAGAACGGTTGCAAGAGGATAGGGGAGGAATGAATTTCTATGATGCCCAAAATTACGATGAAATTGTTGATATAGCGTTCAAAGTTACCCCAAAAAATCACATTTGTCTATTGTCGCCAGCTGCATCAAGTTATGATATGTTTAAGAATTTTGAATATCGAGGGGATTATTTTAAAGAAAAGGTATGTACACATTAGACCAAAAACAAGCCCTATTAAATCACTTGCGAAATTTCGTAAAAGACGAGCGAGCCTCTCGTTTCGAACAAGTCATAAACTCTCGCACTCGGCATTTAACGATTGCTTTGGAAAATATTTTTCAATCGCAGAATGCCAGCGCAGTGTTGCGTTCATGCGAATGTATGGGAGTGCAAGATGTGCATGTGATTGAAAATTCATACAAGTTTGAAACGCATCCGGATATAGCATTGGGGGCAAACAAATGGTTGGATATATTTCAATACAATGCAGAAAATGCCGACAATACGGCGAGAGCCATTGAACGCTTGCGCAACGATGGTTACAAAATCGTGGCTACAACACCCCATAAAAATGATTTCTCATTGGAAGAATTACCCATAGACGATAAAATAGCGCTTTTTTTTGGCACTGAATTAACGGGGATTTCTGATGAAGTTATTGAACAAGCCGATTATTTTATGCAAATTCCGATGTGTGGTTTTACGGAAAGTTACAATATTTCTGTTTCAGCGGCGTTGGCGATGTATGAATTAACCAAGCGAGTCCGTCAGTCTTCTGTAAAATGGCAACTTTCGGAAGAGGAAAGGGTTGATATTTTATTAGCATGGCTAACACGTTCCATCCGCATGTCGGAACAAATCATTGAGGAATGGCAAAAAAAAATCCAACCGTAAGGCTGGATTTTTTTTTCAAATCGTAGTGAAATTTATTTCACTTTCTTCGATAATTCAGCACCAGCTTTGAATTTCACCACTTTTTTAGCAGCAATAGAAATTACTTTGCCGGTTTGAGGGTTACGACCTTTGCGAGCAGCACGTTTGCTAACTGAGAAAGATCCGAAACCAACCAATGCTACACGGTCGCCTTTTTTAAGAGCGGTAGTCGTAGCGGCGATGAAACCATCTAATGCTTTTTTTGCATCTACTTTCGTGATTTTAGCAGAAGCTGCCATTGCATCGATTAATTGAGCTTTGTTCATGACAATTGTTTTTTAGTTAAACAAATAAATAATTAATTACGCTGCAAATGTACGATTTTTTTTTGAATAAACAAGCATAAAATCAAGAAAAATGCAAAAAATTGTTAATAACTCGGCATTTTGTTAATAAAAAAATTGATTTTTCAGGTATTTTTAAGGGGTTGGAGGGAGAAAATGAGAAAATTTACTGACATTAAAGCCTTTTAGTAAATCCTCGACACTCAAACGTTTCTTCCCACTTAGTTGTATCGACTTCAAAGATAGCCATTGCCCATCGCTGCAACATACGTATACATGCGACTTCCCGTCTGTGCGGATTTCAGCAGGTTTTCCTAATTCTTTAATCGAGTGTGCAAATTCAACGTCAAAAAGTTTAACCGATAAATCTTCGCTAAGCCTTGAAAACGCAGTAGGATAAGGAGAAAGTCCGCGAATTAACCGCTCAATTGTTACAGCATCATTTTGCCAATTGATTTCGCAATTGTGTTTAAAGATTTTTGGTGCGGGATGTAGAAGCTCAGACGGCTCTACGGTTTGCGGTTGAGGTTTTATAGTTCCGGTTAACAAATCATGCGTCGTTTTCACCACTAATTTTGCCCCTATGTCCATCAATTTGTCGTGTAGCGAACCTGCCGTTTCTACGGGCGATAGAGCAATGCTTTCACGATATAAAATTTCGCCTTCATCCATGTGTTCATTCAACAAAAACGTAGTTACTCCGCTTTCCGATTCCCCATTGATGATAGCGTGGTTAATGGGTGCTGCGCCCCGATAATCGGGTAGGAGAGAGGCGTGCATATTGAACGTGCCCAAAGGCGGTAAATTCCAGACTACTTTGGGCAACATGCGGAATGCAACAACAATTTGCAAATCGGGTTTTAAATTCGTTAATGCTTCAATAAAATCGGGACTTTTCAGATTAGCAGGTTGCAAAATCGGTAAGTTGTACTCCAATGCAAAGGTTTTGACATCCGATTGATGCAATTGTTTGCCTCGCCCCGCTGGTTTATCAGGCGTGGTTACAACGCCAACAACATTAAATCCTGCATTCAAAAGGGCTTTTAGACTTGCCACCGCAATCTGCGGCGTTCCCATGAAGATAATTCTATGCTTGGTCACAATTTTATTATTTGGTTAAAGGGTTAATACTTGCTTCGCAAGTGGTCAAGGGGCAAAGGTTAATAGGCTTATCATTAACCTTTAACCCTTTTTATAGAAAAAATCGCAGATTTTTTCTATAACCCTAATTAATTTAACATCTTGAGTGCCGTTATCGCCGCTTCCACCCCCTTGTTCCCATGTTTCCCGCCGGAACGGTCAATGGCTTGCTGCAAATCATTAGTGGTCAAAACGCCGAAGATAACAGGGGTATTGTATTTGATATTTAAATTAGTGATACCATTCGCCACAGCATCGCAAATAAAATCGAAATGACGTGTCTCGCCTTGAATGACGCATCCCAAGCATATCACGGCATCACAACCATCCGTCAGCAGATGTTGGGCGCCCAAAGTTAGTTCAAAACTTCCGGGAACGGTTTTCACACTAATGTTTTCGAGATTGACGCCTTTTTTGAGAAGTGTTTCCATTGCACCTTGCAACAAGGCATTGGTTATTTGTTCGTTCCATTCGGATACTACAATACCAATGTGGGTTTGACTCAAATCGCCAAACCCACATGATGTATATTCCGAAAGATTTTTCAGTGCAGTAGCCATAAAAAATTATTGGTTAATTTTTGCTTCCATCATAGCGATATATTTATCTATATCACGTGCTTCCATTGAACGCACAAATTCGTTGCGAACACGGGTATAGAAATCTAACGCTTGTTTGTAATCGTTTTGAACTTGGCAAAGCGCGGCAGCTTTCATCAGCACCATCGGCGTAACCATGTCGTTCGGATGCGATGCAATTGCGCTTTTATAGCAAGCCATAGCTTCATTCATATCGCCTAATTCGGCAAAGCAATCACCCAACAAAGATTTAGTCATGGGCGCTAAAATCAAATCTTCCGACTTGAATTTTTCCAAATAATTAATGGCTTCTTGATATTGACCTTTTTTCAAATAAATAACACCTATATAATAGTGTGCCAAATTTGCAGCATCTGTTCCGCCGTAGTTACCAATTACGTCAATCATGCCGTAGTGTGCGCCATCGCCGTTAAGCGCTAAATCCAAAGAGTCGATTTCAAAATAATCCTGTGCAAAAAACAATTCGTCTTGCGCCGATTTTTCACGAGGCATTTGATACAGAAAATGGTATCCGAAATAACCTCCAATGAGAATTACAACAGCCACAGTAGCCGCAGTGATAATTTTTTGATTTTTAAGAAACCAAGCCTCCAATTTGCCTAAGGTTTCTTCAAACATTTGTTCGCTGTTTTCTGCAAAAGTTTCTTTTTTATCTGCCATGATTAATATAATTTTGGGGTGCAAAGATACGAAAAAAAATTAAGAATTAAAAATTAAAAATTCAAAAAGATGAAAAATAGCACTTACAACGGCAAATTGACGTTATTTTATTTTGAGCTGCCATCAAAATTCATAATTCAAAATTAACTTCGTCAAAACCTTGCGGTGTTTATAATTTTTTCGTACCTTTGCAGTCGCAAAACCCTCAACGCAGTTAACCCATAATTATAATTGAATACGTAAAATCCCAAAATGAATACGTAAAACAATAAAATGAATACGCAAATGAATACGTAAAACGACTGGAAAAACACCTATGTAGATGAATATCAATGAAAATACATCGAAAACCAGCCTTATATAATCATCAGCTCCACTACAACTCCACATCAACTCCATATTAAGTAGGGTATTGGCTATGTATTGGTAGCCACCAAGTAGCCTCCACCATCTCTCTCTCCCTTTGCCATTAACCCTTTTACCCCTTAACCACTCGCACAGCGAGTTTTACCCCCATCATTCATAACTCATAACTTTTACTCCTTAGTTCTTAACTTTGCTCTTGATTATTTGAAATATTTTTTGTACCTTTGCAGTCCTTTTTGGGGGATGCCTTAAAAGGATGTTAAACAACTTAATTATTAATCCGATGAGACTTTGGTTTCATCTACAAAAACAAACAAAAACATGAGTGAAGAACTGAATGTCAATCCCGAAGCCCAAGCAGAAGTACAACCAATCGCTAAACCGGTTGTAAAGGGCGATGCAACCACCGGTAATGCGGATTTTGACTGGAGTACGATTGGAAAAAGAAAAGTAAACGCAAATTCGGAAGCTGTTAAGTCTATGGAAGACGCTTACGAAAAAACACTTAGCCAAATTGCCGAACAAGAGGTAATTGAGGGTACAGTGGTGTCGAAAAACAACCGAGAAGTGGTCGTTAACATTGGCTTTAAATCCGATGGTATTGTGCCTCTTGCAGAATTTAGATACAATCCCGATTTGAAACCGGGCGATAAAGTGGAAGTGTATGTTGAAAGTAAAGAAGACTCGCACGGCCAATTGCTTTTATCGCACAAAAAAGCTCGTATTCTCAAATCTTGGGACAAAGTTAATGAAGTTTATGAAAGCCAAGAAATCGTTACAGGCTATGTGAAAAGCCGTACAAAAGGCGGTTTGATTGTAGATGTGTTTGGTTTGGAAGCATTCTTGCCGGGCTCGCAAATTGATGTTAAGCCTATCCGCGACTACGATGTTTACGTGGATAAAACCATGGAATTTAAAGTGGTTAAAATTAATCACGAATACAAAAACGTGGTGGTATCGCACAAAGCGCTTATCGAAGATGAAATTGAAGCACAAAAAAGCGAAATTATCGCTAAACTTGAAAAAGGACAAGTGCTCGAAGGTATCGTTAAAAATATCACATCTTATGGTGTATTCGTTGACCTTGGCGGCGTAGATGGTTTAATTCACATCACCGACTTGTCGTGGGGACGCATCAACCATCCGGAAGAAATCGTACATTTAGACGATAAAATCAATGTGGTAATTTTGGATTTCGACGAAGGCAAAAAACGCATAGCGCTTGGTTTGAAACAATTGAC
>JAITVC010000210.1 GCA_031286005.1 Bacteroidales bacterium | reverse complement strand
GAACGGCGGCACGTATACCGAGATGGTTTACCTCGCCAAAGTGTACAATCTAACGAAAATCGAACGCTACAAAGACGCCGTTCTCAAAGGCCTCGATTATATGCTCGCAGCACAATATCCCAATGGTGGTTGGCCGCAATATTACCCGTTGCGAAAGGGCTATTACACTCACATCACGTTCAACGATAATTTAACGGTAAACGTGATGACCGTCTTGCAAGACATCATCGAGCGCAACCCGCAATTTGCCTTTGTAGACGATCCCGCTGTGATTCAAAAGTGCCAAACTGCATTCGACAAAGGCCTCGATTGTATCCTCAAAGCGCAATACCGCCAAAACGGCGTGCTCACAGGCTGGTGCGCTCAACACGACGAAAAAACCCTACTCCCAACCAATGCCCGTGCCTTTGAGTTGGCTTCGTTAAGCGGAAGCGAGGGCGCCAACATCGTGCTGTTTTTGATGACCGTGAAAAACCCTTCTCACGAACTGAAACAATCCATCAAGGCGGCTGTGGAATGGTTTGAGAAAGTGAAAATCGAAGGCGTCAAAATCACTTACGAAATCGACAGCGAAGGCCGCCGTGACCGGGTGGCGATTGCCGACCCCAACGCCAAAACCGTGTGGGCAAGGTTTTACGATTTGGAAACGAATAAACCAATTTTTGTGGGTCGTGATGGGGTGAAAAAAGATAAATTATCCGATATTGAGTACGAACGCCGAAACGGCTACGGCTATTATACCGAAACGCCGGTAAAAGCGATAAAAAATTACAAGAAATACGTTGAAAAGAACAAATAACGGGTGTAGAAACGACCAAAACGCTCTTTTGGAGCTTTCGTACTAATACGCTACCTTCAAAACACAGTTTTGAAACTTTCGTACGATGAAAAACCTCTCAAAACAGGAAAAACATGCGATAAAACATAAATTTCCATACAAAATGAATAATTTTAACCCATGAAAAAGTTTTTAATCCTAAGTTTAATAGTCCTGCTTTCGCAGAAAGGTATTTTCGCTCAATCGTTAACCATTACTTCTGAAAAAAAGTTAGAGTATCGCACGTTTGAGAACGGCGACCGCATTCCCGATTATTCCTTTTGCGGATTTTTGGCTTCCGAGCAGCCCATCCCGTTAATTCCTACCAAGGTAACCGTAGCCGTGCAAGATGGCGATGCCACAGCACGTATTCAACGGGCGATAGACTATGTGTCGTCGTTGTCCATGGATACAGCCGGATTTCGAGGCGCCGTGCAATTGCAAAAAGGCGTTTACCGTTTGAATGGAAGTTTGCGTATAGAAGCCTCCGGCGTTATCGTGCGAGGAAGCGGATACGGCGAGGATGGCACGGTTTTAATCGCTTCCGGCACAAGTCGCGAAACACTAATTCAAATCACCGGTAAAAATGATAAAACGCTTTCCGACAGCATCCCCCTTACGGGGAATTACGTGCCGCTCAATGCCGTGAAACTTCCCGTAGCCGAAGGGCACCCGTTAAAGGTGGGGGATAGGATTGTTATCACACGCCCCTCAACCGAAGAATGGTTGACATTTATCGGGGCCGATAAAGTGGGCGGTTATGTCGATTATCCCCTCACAACATGGGCAGCGGGCGATTTCGATTTGCAGTTCGAGCGCACCATCACGGCTGTGTCGTCAACATCTGTAACCATCGACGTGCCGCTAACCAATTCCTTAGATGCCAAGTTTGGGATGGGCTATATCAGCCGTTTGCAATGGAGTGGGCGCATCAGCAACGTTGGCGTGGAAAACCTGCGCTGCGTGTCCGAATATGACGAGAGCAATTCCAAAGACGAGCATCATCGCTGGATGGCAATTACCGTAGAAAATGCCCAAGACGGTTGGGTGCGCCGTGTAACGGGCGAGCATTTTGTAAGCAGCATCGTCGCCCTTTGGGAATCCGTTCGGCGGTTCACGGTAGAGGATTGCCGATGTCTTAATCCCGTTGGCGAGATAGGCGGCTATCGGCGGTATGCGTTTCAAACATCAGGGCAGCAAACCCTCTTTCAACGCTGTTATGCCGAATATGGCTATCACGATTTCTCGGTAGGATTTTCAACCGCCGGGCCTAATGCGTTTGTGCAATGCTATTCCTATCGTCCGTATGATTTCAGCGGCGCTTTGGGCGGATGGTCGTGCGGCACCTTGTTCGACCGACTCACAGTGGATGGAGCGGCGCTGAAAATCACGTTCCGAGATGTCGACGGTCAAGGCGGCGGATGGAGCGCAGCCAACTCCCTTTGCTGGGAATGTCGAGTGCCACAATTGCATCTCATGTCGCCTCCCGGAGCCTATAACTGGGCGTTTGGCACATGGGGACAAGGCTATGGAAACGGCTCGCACGAAATGCCCCGAAAATTCTTAAAGCCGAAAACATTTTATTATGCACAATGGGAGGCCAGAACAGGCCGAAAGTCGGAAGAGTTTAATAACATTTATTCGCTTCACGACCTCCCGCTCGGCCAAACCGACCCGACCTACACCGCTCTGATGAGCAAACGTTCCGAACAACCCGAACTCATCACCAACCAATGGATAGATACCATCGCCACACGCTATCCGTTAGCGTTGGATGTTGCCGGTGTCCCGGAAATAAACGCCGTAAAATGGTCGCCCAAAGCCGACCAATCCACCCCCGTTTCCAAACAACCTATTACCGTCCAAAACGGCCAACTGCTGAGCAACAACGGCACGCCGCTAATTGGCCACTATCAACGCACCGCCCTTTGGAAGGGAAGCACCCGTCCGTCGGTAATTCGTTCTGCAGGTCTGCATCTGTCGCGGTTCGTACCCGGCCGCACCGGAAAAGGCTTCACCGACAATTTGGATTCCGTCGCCGCCGAAATGCAACAGCAAAATATAGCTGCGCTCAACCATTTTCCGGCCTTGTGGTACGAGCGTCGACGAGACGACCACGGCCGCTCACGCCGTGTCGATGCCGATGTTTGGGCGCCGTTTTACGAGCAGCCGTTTAGTCGTAGCGGGCAAGGCGAAGCATTCGACCGTTTGAGCAAATACGATTTGAACCGATGGAATACGTGGTATTGGATGCGCCTCAAACAATTTGCGGATATAGCCGATCAAAAAGGCCTCCTCTTTGTGCAAGACCACTATCTGCAACACAACATCATCGAAGAAGGCGCCCATTGGGCGGACTATCCGTGGCGAACGGCTAATAATATCAACGAACTTTCGTTTCCGGAAAATGTCTACTATGCAGGCGATAAGCGAGTGTTTATGGCCGATCAGTTTTACGATATAACGAATGAGAGATTGGTAAACTATCATCGGCAAAACATCCGTAAGCATTTGGACGAATTGGGCGAAAACACAAACGTAGTTCACCATTTGGGTATGGAATATACCGGTCCCGCACATTTCGTGAAATTCTGGTTAGATGTAATTAACGAATGGGAACAAGAAACCGGCAAAGACGTCAAAGTGATGTTCTCCGCCACCAAAGACGTTGAAGACACGATTCTTCAACACGAACATTATCGCAAATTAGTCGATATTATCGAAATCAACCAATGGCACTATCGCACCGACGGCTCGCTGTATGCCCCTGATGGTGGCGTGAGCCTCGCTGCACGACAATACGTTCGTATCATCGAACCCGACACGGACAACTTCGATGGCGTCTTCCGCGCCGTCAACGACTACAAAACCCAATATCCTGAAAAGGTCGTGGTGTATCGTTATGGGCGAAATCCCGGCAATGCGTGGATTAGTTTCCTCGCCGGAGGCTCGCTGTGCAACTTGCCCAACACTGCCGACGAACGTTTGTATCATGAAGCCGCACAAATGACGTCGCACCTCTCCCAAAAAGACAACTATTGGGGGATGTACAAACCTTCCACCGGCTATATCGTTTATCTCAAAAGTAATCAAATGGAATTGGATTTAACCGCCGACAAAACCAACTACACCCTACGTTGGCTCACCCCACAAGGCGAAATCATAGGCAAACCCACAAAAATATCCGGCGGCAAACCCATCCAATTAAACAAGCCTGTTCCCGACGATGCGGTGATGTGGTTATCGAAAAAATAACAAAAGCGGAACGCCAAACGCTCCGCTTTTATCTGGGGTGGATGATGGGATTCGAACCCACGACCCTCAGAACCACAATCTGATGCTCTAACCAACTGAGCTACAACCACCGTAAATGAGGGCTGCAAAGTTACGAAAAAAAATTGAAATGACCAAATTTTTTTGTATCTTTGCAAAACATTTCAAAAAAAATCACCATCATGGTAAGCTACAAAGAACTCGGATTAGTCAACAGCAAAGAGCTGTTTGCAAAAGCAATGGCCGGACGTTATGCAATTCCCGCCTTTAATTTCAACAATATGGAACAAATGCAAGCCATTGTTCAGGCTTGTGTCGAAACCAAATCGCCCGTCATTTTACAAGTGTCCGCAGGCGCTCGCAAATACGCCAACCAAACCCTCTTGCGCTACATGGCACAAGGCGCCGTAGAATACAGCAAAGAATTAGGGTTTAATGTGCCCATCGTGCTCCACTTAGACCATGGCGATTCGTTTGAAATCTGCAAATCCTGCATCGAATACGGCTTTTCGTCCGTGATGATTGACGGCTCACACCTCAGTTACGAACAAAACGTTGAACTCACCCGCCAAGTAGTCGAATACGCCCACAAATACGACGTAACCGTAGAAGGCGAACTCGGCGTATTAGCCGGTGTAGAGGACGAGGTTTCAGCCGAACATCACACCTACACCCAACCCGAAGAAGTCGACGATTTCGTAAAGAAAACCGGCGTAGATTCATTGGCCATTTCCATCGGAACATCGCACGGCGCCAACAAATTCAAACCCGAACAATGCACCCGCAACGCCGAAGGCATCCTCGTTCCGCCGCCCTTGCGCTTCGACATCTTGGAAGCCTGCGAAAAAATGATTCCCGGATTCCCCATTGTATTGCACGGCTCATCCAGCGTTCCGCAAGACTTAGTAGCCACTATCAACAAATACGGCGGCGCATTAAAAGACGCCATCGGCATTCCCGAAGACCAACTCCGCAAAGCAGCAGCATCTGCCGTTTGCAAAATCAACATCGACAGCGATGGCCGTTTAGCCATGACTGCCGCCGTTCGCGAAGTATTGGCCACCAAACCCGCCGAGTTTGACCCCAGAAAGTATTTAGGCCCCGCCCGCGATTCGCTAAAAGAATTGTATATGCACAAAATCACTAACGTTCTCGGCAGCGCAAACCATGCGTAAACAAATCCAATAAAAAACCATAAGGGACGTATAATTATACGTCCCTTATTTATTACTGGACGTTCATAATCAACTTCCGGATACTTATAATTGATTACTGGACGTTCATAATCGACTTCTGGACACTTACAATTGATTACTGGACATGCACAATCGACTTCTGGACACTTACAATTGATTACTGGACGTTCACAATCGACTTCTGGACACTTAAAATTGATTACTGAACGTTCGCAATCGACTTCCGGATTACCTCACAAGCTCCAACTCCTCAAGCAAATGTGTTGCCCCCGCATATTTGTCAATCATAAACAACAAAAACCGAATATCCATACTGATGTTGCGACATTGGTTTTCGTCAAACATCAAATCGCTCATCGTGCCCTCCCAACAACGGTCGAAATTCAAGCCAATGATTTCGCCCCTGCCATTCAAAACCGGACTCCCCGAATTTCCGCCCGACGTGTGATTGGAGGCAATAAACGCAATCGGCATTTCGCCCTTCGCATTGGCATAATCGCCAAAATCCTTATCGTTATAAAGTTTCTTCAACTTATCCTCAACAACGTAATCAAAAATATCGGGATTTTCTTTGGCAATAAGTCCGCTCAACGTTGAATAATAATCATACGTTACTGCATCCGAAGGCGAAAATCCCGCCACTTTGCCATACGCCACCCGAAGCGAGCCGTTGGCATCAGGATAAAAATTCTTGTCGGGCTGCATCTCCATTTGCGCTTTCATATACGTGCGTTGAAGGTTGTTGATTAGAGCAGTCTGATCCTTAAGCATCGGCGCAATCATCGCATTGTACATAGCATACACCCTGTCGGTATAATTCAACACAGGGTCTTTTCCCAACGTTTTTAAAGCATTTGAAAAAGACAGTTTCTTCATCACAGCATTGAACTTCTCTTCATTTGCAAACATGGATTTGGCATACATCTCATCCACATATTTATCAAAATCCTTGTCAGGAAAATCCACAAAACGCATCTCCACACCATCAATTTTGACTAACGACATCGTCTTAAAAATCTCTTTATCCACATCCGCATCAAAATCCTTAAAAAACTGTGCGCCCCTTTCCTTCAACTTGTCCAACTGCACTTGAAATGCAGTTTTACTGATGTTTTGTTCTTTTATCAAAGCGATTAATTCATTAATAAATTGCCCCGAAAACTGCACGACTTCCGGCGTGCGAACATGCTCCAAGAAATACGTGTTTTGCGTAATCGCCGGTTCCAATTCCAAATAGGCCGTTTTCAATTCCGGAAGCAATTCTTTATATTGTCCGTTGTTATACGAATTAGCCCACTCTTGAAAGGATTTCTCAAAAGCTTCCTTTTTAGCAATACCATCAGCCCGTTTAATCCCCCTAATCTCACCCTGCCATTTCTTCCAAGCGTTGGCAATACTCGCCGCTTTCGCGGAATACTGAATACGAGTTTTAGGGTCGCTATTCATCGCCGTTTTGATAATGTCCAACCGTTTGGTGCGCGCAGCAATGGCAATCGGATTAACAATCTCGGTCGTTTGACGAATGGCATAAGACGTCAGATACTCGTTAGTGCGCCCCGGATAACCAAACACAAACGTAAACTCATCCTGTTCTGCACCGTCAAGCGAGATTTTGAAATACTGTTTAGGTTGATACGGCACATTCGTTTCGGAATATCTCGCAGGATTATTGTTGCTATCGGCATACACTCTAAACATCGAGAAATCTCCCGTATGTCGAGGCCAAACCCAATTGTCCGTATCACCGCCAAACTTGCCGATGTTAGACGGCGGAGCAGCCACGAAACGCACATCCTCAAACACCTCAGAATAGTATAAAAAGTAGGCATTCCCTCCATAAGCGGGAATAACTTCGGCATGTTTGCCGGGTGTAGGTTCTATGCCTTCACGTTCATAGACTTTTTGGATATTTTTACCTCGAATTGAGTCCGCTTGCCGTTCGTTCATATCGACAGTTATACCTTCATTGACGAGGTCTGTAACATCAACAGTCTTCACAATCATGGACACCTTTAATCCCGGACACGGCAATTCTTCGCCCTTGCTTTTAGCCCAAAAACCGTATTGCAAATAATCCTTTTCCACCGTAGAGTGGTATTGGATTTGATCATATCCGCAATGATGATTGGTGAGCAACAATCCCTCTTTCGAGATAAATTCGGCCGTGCAGCCACCGTCGAACTTCACGATGGCATCTTTCAAACTCGGCTGCGTTTCGCTGTAAATGTCTTCGGCCGAAATTTGCAGACCCTTGCTCTGCATGTCGGCCTCCTGTTTTTTCAATAGATTAGGCAGCCAAATTCCCTCGTCGGCACGGAATTGAGGAGTAAAGAAAAGGGTTGCAATTAGAGGTAGGATGATTTTTTTCATGTGTGAATGTGGTTTAAAGTGCACAAAGATACAAAAAAAGTTAGATATAGCGAATAGTGATTAGTGAAAAGTGATTAAAAATTCATCAAAATATAATCGTGAAACGGACTGCTTGACCTCGAAAATACTGTCCCCAAGTGGGGAAACTGACATTTTGTCAGAAAAACACCTTTCCTCAAAAGGGGACACCCACTTTTTGGCCTCAAAACCACTTTCCCCTTATGGGGACACTGACATTTTGGCAGAAAAGCGTCTTTCCCCATGTAGGGACACCTGTTTTTGGGGTTCCGAGCCTCTTTCCCTAAAAGGGGATACTTTGACGGCTTCAATTTTGTCCTGTACGGGCGACTGCAAGATGATTACCGATAAATAGTTTCCGTGCGGTCGGGGCCGGTGGAGATGATGCTAATTTTGGTGTTTGTTAGGCCTTCTACGACGGTTAGGTAATGTTTGGCTTGTGTAGGGAGTTCGTCGTAGGATTTTGCGGTTTCGAGGGATTGGTTCCAGCCTTGCAATGACGTTAGATTAGGCGTTACATCATCCAAACAATGGCTTGGGAACTCATTTGTTTCTTTGCCTTTTATGGTGTATGTTTCTACGATTTGGATGGTTGGGAAATCATTCAGCACGTCAATTTTTGTAACAATCAAATCTGTTACGCCATTAATCATGACGGCATAATTCAAGGCCGGTAAATCCAACCAGCCGCAACGTCTCGCACGTCCGGTTGTGGAGCCAAACTCATGACCGTTTTGGCGCAGTTTTTCGCCGGTTTCGTCGTGCAATTCCGTTGGAAAAGGGCCGGAGCCTACACGTGTGCAATAGGCTTTGAAGATGCCGTACACTTTGCCGATTTTATTCGGCGCCACGCCTAAGCCTGTGCAAACACCAGCCGTTGTGGTGTTGGATGAGGTTACAAACGGATATGAGCCAAAGTCTACATCCAACAAAGTGCCTTGTGCGCCTTCGGCCAACACTTTTTGGCCTGCATTCAACGCTTGATTGATGAAATAGTCGGTTGAAATAATATCGAACTTCCGAATATCTTCCAATGCAGAAAACCAGTTTTGTTCATATTCCTCGAACGACATGTTTTCGATTTTATGATTCTTCCAATCGAAGTTTAAACTCTCGAATTGTTGGATGTGAGAAGCCTTTAAGGTTTGGTAGCGCTCTCTGAAATCGGCTTTCAAACTATCGCCCAAACGCAATCCATGACGGGCTGTTTTGTCTGTGTAGGTCGGTCCGATACCCTTCAATGTGGAACCGATTTTTGCACTGCCTTTGGCTTGTTCCAAAGCTGCATCCATCATACGGTGTGAAGGGAGAATCAAATGTGTGTTGCGGGATAATTTCAGATTCTTCGACGGGTCGTAACCGTTCGCTCGAATGGTGGCTACTTCTTGCATGAAAATGTAGGCATCTATCAACACGCCATTGCCGATTACATTCGTGATATGGCTGTGAAAAATACCTGATGGAATGGTGTGCAGCACATATTTCTTGCCGTCAAATTCCAACGTGTGCCCGGCGTTCGGGCCGCCTTGAAAACGGGCGATAATATCGTAGTGTGGCGCCAGAGCATCCACAATTTTTCCTTTTCCTTCGTCTCCCCATTGGAGACCTAAGATGACATCAATTTTGTTCATTTATGATTGTTTTTCGTTTTCCGTAAAAGATGAGTGAATGGCTGTGAATATCGACATTGAACATTTGTTCAACGTTTTTTTGAATAGCCGAAAGTTGTTCATCTGAAAATTCCAAAACTTCTTTGGTATCTGTCAGAATAAGATGATCGTGCAATTCGATGTTTTTGGTTTTTTGAAACACAGACTTATGGCCACCTAATGAATATCGTTGAATCAAACTGCAATCCAAAAGCAGGTTTACGGTGTTGTAAAGCGTGCCTCGACTTACAAAGAATCGTTTTTTATTTAATCGTTCGCCAAGCGATTGCAAGTCGAAATGCTCATCAGACAAATAAATTTCCGACAGAATGGCAAACCGTTCGGAAGTTTGTCTCAGACCATTGGATTTAAGGTATTTTGAGAACGTTAATATAATATTTTCGGAAGGCGGCTTTTTCATATAATTACAGACGACTTGCAAAGATACGAAAAAATTTAGATATTACACCCGTGTTACACGAATTTTTTTGATGCGGCGTTGATCTACGGATTCTACGCGGAAAGTAAACGGGGGGATTTTGATTTCTGCCAAACGTTGTGGAATTTCACCGGTTTGCTCTAAAATTAGACCGGCTAAACTTTCGGATTCGCTCTTTAAATCATCAAACAGGTCGCTGTCGACTTGCACGATTTTGCAAAAATCATTCAACGAGATTTTACCTTCAAATAGCCATGTGTGCTCATTGATTTGATGATATAACTTCTCGTCGGATTCACTATCGAATTCATCGTTGATGTCGCCAACGATTTCTTCCAAAACATCTTCCATGGTAATGATACCGGATGTTCCGCCATATTCGTCGACCACAATGGCGATATGCCGTTTTTGTTCTTGAAATTCGGTTAGAAGCGTATCTATTTTCTTGTTTTCGGGAACGAAGAAAGCGGCTCGTATCAATGGTTTCCAATCGAAAACATCAGTTTCGGATAAATACGGCAACAAATCTTTAATATGCAGAATACCAACAATACTATCCATCGTCTCTGCGAAGACGGGAATGCGGGAATAACCAGTTTCACGGATGATTTTCATTACATTGGAAAACGTAGTTTGTTGTTCAATGGCTACGACATCCAAACGAGATTGCATGATTTCGCTTACTTCAATATCGCCGAACTTTACGATGCCTTTGAGGAATTTCTTCTCGGTTGTTCCGTTGTCTTCCGTAACGGCAATATCAATCACATCCGACAATTCTTCGATTGAAATATTCCGGCTATAATTGGACATCCGTTTGTCGACAATTGCCGTAGATTTGAGCAACAGCGCAGATAGCGGACGAAAAAACCGTGTTAGGAATCGCAAAAACGGAGATGCAAAAACGGCCATCTTCATCCGGTTTGCACCGGCATATACTTTTGGAATTACTTCGCCAAAGAGCAGGATTAACGCCGTAATCACAATAGCTTCTAAGAAAAACCCAAGCATGGGCGTTTGCGAGAAATCAAATACTGCATTTACAATTACCGTACTCCATATAACAATCGCTACATTCACAAAATTATTGGCAATTAAAATTGTGGCCAAAAGTTGTTTAGGATGTTCAATCAATTTCAACAACGTTGCATACTTCAAACTTTTGTCGTTTTTTATTGTGTTGATGTCTTTTGGCGACAGCGAAAAGATAGAGGTTTCGGAGCCCGACACGGTTGCTGAAATCGTCAAAAGGACGGCTATGCCCAGCAAAGCCAATCCATGACTTAACGTGAAACCTATGAAAATCGAGAGTAGCATAAGTTTATTTGTTGTTAAAGAGCGTCATTGTTCTGTCTGCGCCAACGGTTACGAAACTTTTGACCATTTCCGCAGCTTGCGTGATTTTAGGTTCAATGGTTTCGCATTCCAAAGACGTAAAGCGGCTCAACACATAATCGGCTTGAAAGCCTTTAGCGAAGTTAGCTCCAATGCCAAACCTCAGACGATTGAAATTTTGTGTGTTCAATGTTGTTATGATGTCGATAAGGCCATTATGACCGCCATCACTGCCGGATTTCTTCAAACGCAGTTGACCGGTATCAAGTGCTAAATCATCTACAATGACCAGCACATTTTCGAGCGGAACATTTTCTTGCTGCATCCAGTATCGAACGGCTTTTCCGCTAAGGTTCATATAAGTTGTTGGTTTGATTAAAACCAGTGTTCGGCCCTTTATGCGAATTTCGGCACGACCGGCATAGCGTTCGGTAACAAAATCGGCCTTGGCCTCAGCGGCTCATTGATCCAGCACCATACATCCACTGTGGTGGCGAGTGCCGGCCTCTTCCGAGCCGCTGTTCCCCAGCCCGACGATGAAGT